>JBLHMY010000001.1:0-33339 GCA_047621065.1 Glaciecola sp.
TCTTTTAATAAGTTACCAATTATAATGCCTTCGCTAGGCAAGAATACGTTTACTTTTGGCATGTCATCTGGAATGGCATTTTTCTGAAATCGTTGAATAAAATCTTGCAAGGCGGTTTTGGCGTCATCCTCATTATGAAAACGTGCAATCAACTCTTGCGCAAGCTCTACTTTTATATCACGCGGATTTTTACCTGCATCCACCGAAGCTTTCATAGCGGCAATCTCTTCAATTGGTCGGAAACTAAGTAGTTCGTAATAGCGCCACATTAACTCATCACTAATAGACATGATTTTACCAAACATATCGTTTGGTGCGTCGGTTATGCCTATATAGTTATTTAATGATTTAGACATTTTCTGCACACCGTCTAAACCTTCTAAAAGTGGCATCATCAATACAGTTTGTTGCGCTTGTCCTTGAGATTTCTGCAGTTCACGGCCCATCAACAAATTAAACCGCTGGTCGGTGCCGCCAAGTTCTACATCAGCTTTTAGCGCAACTGAATCCCAACCTTGGACAAGTGGATATAAAAACTCATGAATGGAAATAGGCTGCTCATTAGCATAGCGCTTTTTAAAATCGTCACGCTCTAGCATACGCGCAACAGTTTGACTGGCCGCTAACTTAATCATGCCAGCAGCACCAAGCTTATTCATCCATTCGCTGTTAAAACGTATGGTCGTTTTATCAGGGTCGAGGATTTTGAATACCTGTTCTTGATAGGTTTTGGCGTTATCAAGAATTTGTGCTTCGGTTAAGGGTTTTCGCGTAATATTTTTACCCGTTGGATCACCAATAAGTCCAGTAAAGTCACCAATTAAAAAAATAACTTCGTGACCCATTTGCTGAAAGGTACGCAATTTATTGATAATCACGGTGTGGCCCAAATGTAAATCGGGGGCGGTAGGATCAAACCCCGCTTTGATTTTCAGCGGTTTGCCCTTTTTTAAACGCTCAATAAGCTCTTGTTCTAACAGAATTTCGTCTGCACCACGTTTAATCTCAGCAAAAGCCGGTTCCCAACTTACCATTTCTATTTCCTATATTTGATACAAAATTAACAAATTTACTAAGCCAGTAATGTTTGCTAGAGCGTTTAATTAACTAAAGAATCTTAGCGTGGTTTCGGTAAAGCTGGCGCATAAAAATTGTCCGCCGATAAACTACCAATGGGATAAATTGAACCTTTTCACTGGAATACTGACTAAAACCCGTATATTCTAATTTTCTAACTAACAGTATTTTACGAGTGTATGATTAACAATACAATAAAACATCTTCCAAAAGCACATCGAATTAGCTTATTAAGCATAATCGTATTGCTTATTGTTATCATAATTTGGCCGGTAGAAGAAGTTGCAGCCTCTCGAACTGCGCCCGCCGTTACCTTAGAACTTGGTGTGAAGTATGATATTACTATGCCAAAGTTTGTCTTTGAAGGTATTTTACAGGACAACAACGTTGCTATCGATTACCTTTTGTATACTGTTAAACAAGGTGACACTTTAGCCAAGATTTTCAGTCAATTTTCTTTGAGCCCTCAAGCAACATATAAAGTTAGCAGCGCTGGCAAGCATGCACGAGCGCTGACACGTTTAAAACCCGGCGATTTACTCTACTTACACATAAATGAATCCGGTCACCTAGCTAATCTGAAGTATGCATTAACGAATATCGAAACACTTGTAATAACTGCGCACAAAAACAACTTTGTAAGCACTATAGAAACTAAAAAAATAGAAAAAGTGCTTAATTTTTCGCAAGGTGTTATTACAAGCAACTTTTGGAATGCAGGCACCGGGGCAGGCCTTACTGATATGCAAATTATGGAACTGGCGGGCATTTTTGGTTGGGATATCGATTTTGCCCAAGAAATTAGAGCGGGTGACCGCTTCAATATGATATTTGAAGAGCTTTATGTTGATGGCGAATTTATTGGTGTAGGTGACATTGCTGCGGCTGAGTTTGTTAACCAAGGCGAAACGTTCACAGCAATAAGGTATTCCGATAGCCAATATTACACACCGCAAGGCCGAAGTATGCGTAAAAGTTTTTTACGCGCCCCTATTAATTTCAAATATGTAAGTTCAAGTTTTAATCCCAATCGTTTTCATCCTGTCCAAAAACGCATTAAACCTCATCGCGGTGTCGATTATGTTGCTCGGGTAGGCACCCCTGTATTAGCGGCCGGCAATGGTAAAGTTATTCGCTCTAGTTATGACAAATATAACGGACACCATGTATTTCTTCAGCATGGTGAGCGATATCAAACGAAATATCTTCATTTTTCCAAACGCGCTGTTAAACTCGGCGAAACCGTTAAACAAGGCCAGGTTATTGGATACTTAGGTGCT
Source organism: Glaciecola sp. (assembly GCA_047621065.1). Taxonomy (GTDB): domain Bacteria; phylum Pseudomonadota; class Gammaproteobacteria; order Enterobacterales; family Alteromonadaceae; genus Glaciecola. Next base: position 2,358 of record JBLHMY010000001.1, read on the forward strand.
ACCGGCATGGTAACGGGCGCCCATCTTCACTATGAGTTTTTGGTGGATGGCGTGCATAGAAATCCAAGAACAGTTAGTCTGCCCAAGGCAGACCCCATCGAGGCTTCGCAAAAAGATAAGTTTATGCAAATTGCTGAGCAAAAAGTGAAATTACTCGGCAATCACAAGCGTATAATGTTGGTGATGAACTAGCCCTAAAGACAATGAATTTGCTGCGAGCTAGTGTTTAAAATAAGCCATTATTTAGCTTAGATGATTATTTGAGGCATGTGTTTTTTATAACAAGCGGCTTTTTAGATTAAGCGCTTATGTACACTACGCAACTAAAGGTTGGTTGTTTGCGCTAGCATCCCACGTAGCCAGTGAAAGCTTTTCTAAGCAAGCCAGCCAGTTGTATTGTTGATGAGTCATCTCTTGCTCTTGATGAAACCCCGACTGCGTTAAGGTTACACGGGTACTCAAATTAGGCATAGAGGTAAATAATACATTGACCTTGGTGATATCATTAGTATCGTCCCATCGCCAAGTAAAACTCAAATGATTGTTGTGCTCTATTTCTTGGTAAGTGCCAATGACGGTTTGTTGAAAACCATCGGGGCTTTGCAGAACAGCTCGGTAATTTCCACCTTCAGCAAAATCGGATATAAACTGTGAAACGACTAAGTTACCAGGGGCAAACCATTTAACTAAAACAGTTGGGTCGTTAAACGCATTGTATACCGTCTCGACATTCGTATTAAACAAGCCCGTTAGCGTAAAGTCATACATGTATAAAACCACCTCTAGTATCGAATTTTAATAGTATGTGCGGATAATCTAAACGTTCCATGAGAGTATTCCGTGCACTTAAATATTATCGGCATATAAACCTGGTTCGTTACCTATACTTTCATTGTATTATTAATTAGCCTTTTCTTATCTATAAACCCTAACGGAACTCTATGAAAAAATTAGTGATTATTAGCCGCGACTGGGAAGTATACAAAGCCAGATTCGAACAAAACAAACATCTTCAAACGCACTTCTATTTGCACAGCGCTTCTCAAGTACCAAATGAAGAATCATTAGCAGTGGCAGATGTGATAATAGCCGAGCCAGACTTAGCGTCATTATATATAAAAAGCTGCTCACAACTAAAGTGGCTGCAGTCTACTTGGGCAGGAAATAATAAATTACAAGCCGTAGACAAAAAAGACTATATATTAACCGGAGTAAAAGGGGTGTTCGGCTTGCAAATGGTCGAATATATTTTAAGTTACTTACTGTATTTCACTCGCCGAATTGAAGATTTTAATCAGCTAAAATTAAATAAGCAATGGTCACAACTGCCTTGCAAAACATTGTCTGAATACGAAATTGGCATTATGGGATTAGGCAGTATTGGTATGCAAGTAGCTAACCGACTTGCTGATTTTGGGATGAAGGTAAATGGCCTTTCAAGAGGCACAAAGCAGGCACCTGATGTAACACAATATACCTATGATGAATTGGGTGCATTTTTAGAAAACTGCGATTTTGTATGTAATTTATTACCGGAAACATCAGCCACAATAGGCCTGTGCAATCAAGCGTTTTTTGCGCACATGAAACCCGGTAGCATATTTATTAATGCGGGCAGAGGCAGTGTAATAGATACACCAGCCAGTATTATTAACGCCCTTGAATCGCATAGGCTACAAGCGGCTGTACTAGATGTTTATGAACAAGAACCATTGCCAGCTAACCACCCATATTACAGTACTTGCCAACTATATCTAAGTTGCCATACAGCTGCCATATCTGATCCGCAAAAGGTATTTTCTGTGTTTGAAAAAAATGCGGCTAACTATATTGCCGGCGAAGCATTACTATACAGACATGATTTTGCAGCCGGTTACTAAGCGCATCTTTGTAATTACTGATTAAGATAGTCGGACATTCCTTGATTAAACAAGCGAAGCCATTTAGCACTAAACACATGCTTATATTCCTTGTTTATGGCAATGATAGCCTCAATTTCAGTCATTTTTGGCGTACAATCTTTAGTAGCCAGCGTTAGGTTTATGTAAGCATCAACAATGGCTAATAGTTTAGCTCCTTCACATATATTATCGCCGGTAATACCAAGTGGAAAACCACTGCCATCTTTCATCTCATGATGATGCATAATAATTTTGCGCGCTCCATCCCATGCCGGCAGATGTTCTAACAAACGGGTGCTCTTATAAACATGGGAACGCAGTAAATTCTGTTCCATCGTGCTTGGCTTATCCTTGTTTTTTACTACTTCTTCAGGCATAAAGGCAAGGCCAAAATCGTGGGTGTAGCAAGCAACGGCAAGTTGATCTTCTTCAATTGCTTGGTCACTCAAACTATTTATATAAAGTGCAATTGCCGCTATTTTATCTCCCCTGCCCTCTGGCAGCCCGGCACGTTTTTCAATAGGTCTCATAAGCTCTCTAAAAAACAGCAGGTCGGTTTGTTTGTCAGGCGATATGTTCTTTGGGATGCCAGTTTTTGCTATCTCAATAGCTTTTTTAGATTCTACATTTACGGTTTCAGTATCGGGACCACTGTTTACTGCAATAGCTTGTCGTAGCAAACTCTCATGATCTTGAGGCTTGTCAACATCAAATCTTTTGATAATAGCACTGGTGGCATCAATGGCATCTTTGTCATATTGTGCTTTTCCATTAACCACACATTCTTCTACGAAACTGGTGACTTTATCGAGCAGTCTAACGACTAAATCATGCAAGGCATTGGAATAATTAATTTCACTTTTGCGCAGCATATCTAGAATATCTTCTAAATATTGGAGCACCTCTATCATAGGTGTAAAGCCCACTAAGCCTAGATCTCCTTTAATAGTGTGCACCGAACGAAAAAGAGCGCGTTGCATTTCATTGTCACCAGGCACAAGCTCTAGTTCCACTAAGTTTTGCAAACTTGCTTCGTACAGTTCAAAAATCTCTTCTTTAAGGTCATGCAAAATATCTTGTTCTAATTCTTCGGGTGTGAATAAAGCCATTTTCTTCATTTTTTATGAACTAATAGACGTTTATCGGCCAATTTAAAGGTTTATTTAAAGCTAAGGTGTTTATCTTTATCATTGCGGGTATAATCGCTCGCTTGTCGATACTCGAGGAATGCTAGTGCTTGCTTTTGTACGTTTTATTGTGATATTCATTTACTTTATTGGGATGAATTTTGGCCTTATTATTTATTTCATTCTTCGCCCAATGCATCGCGATAGCGTTTATGTTGCCGGTAAGTACTATTCAACAATGGCCAAACTTATTGGTGTGACCCTAGTGTATAGAGGGTCAAATAAAGTGGCAGTAAACCAGTCTTATGTATTTATCGGCAATCACCAAAATACATATGATTTAATCACCATAAGTCATGGCGCTAGAAAAGGCGTGGTTACCGTAGGTAAGAAAAGCTTAAAGTGGATACCCATTTTTGGGCTTATCTATTGGTTATCGGGAAATATAATGATTGACCGAAAGAACTCTGGTAAAGCGCGCGACACCTTGAGTTTAACTGGTGATAAAATGCGCGAACGTAATCTTTCTGTGTGGATGTTTCCTGAGGGAACGCGCAGCAGAGGAAAAGGACTTTTACCATTTAAAACAGGTGCATTTAGGCTGGCATTAGCAGAAAAAAAAGCGGTGGTACCGGTCATATGTAGCAATCTAGATAATGGTAAAATTAATTTTAATCGTTGGAATAACGGTATTGTTATTATTGAGTCTTTAGACCCCGTAATATTAGATGATTCGAAAAGTGCAAAAGCACTTGCTAATGAATTCCATGCGCTCATGCTCAGGGCTTTCAATAGATTAAGCGAAGAAGCAGAGTTGCTGAGCAATAAGTAAATTAAACTAATTAGGAAAGTAAAATGAGTAATGAATCGCAAGAGTGGTACGAATTTAATGAAGAAACCATTCAAGCATTAACCGATGATGGCACAGACGTGTCGCAAGAGCATACTATTGAACATCACATGGCAAGCCAAGACTTTGACGTACTAGAAAAAGCGGCTGTAGATGCTTTTAAAGCAGGTTTTGAAGTAAGCGATGCTGAAGAGCTAGTGCTAGACGATGGCGGCACTGTTTTTTGCTTCGATGCAGTAGTAGAAAAAAAGTTAAACGTAGAAGCTTTTAATAAAGATATAGATGCATTATTAGTAATTGCCGCGAAACACCAAGTACATTACGACGGTTGGGGCACATACTACGTGGGTGACGACGCTATAGACGATGAAGATGTATTTGATGACGAAATGTATGATGATGATATTTAATCACCGCAAAATATAACTACCTCGCTGCCTTCTTCCCATATTGGATGTAGCGCCATCACTTTATTAAACATGGCGCTTTGCAGATATTTATTAAGCCACCGTTTAACGTTTGTATAAGAGGATTGTACGTACCATGAACGTTCAACCTTGGCGAATTGACGAATAAACGGAAGTATTGCGATGTCGGCTACGCTTTCATATTCGCCCCAAACATAACTATGCTTACCTAATCTATGTTCTAAGTCTTTAACGTACACTTCACAGGCTTGCCTGCACTGCTCTAAGTTTGGCTCATGATAACGTTTGGCAGCCTTATAACGCTCTATGCAGGCTTTAAATTCAAGGTCGTACATTGCAATAAAGGCAAGTAAATCATGGCGTATTGAAGCATCAAGCAATAAGTTGTCTGGGTCACTTTGTTCAAGGCTCCATAGCATCACATCCAAGCTTTCATCTATTATTTGTACTGGTGACACTACCAAAATTGGCACCGTACCTTTTGCAGAAGCAATTAGCATAGCAGCGGGTTTATTGGTTAATTTAACATCGCGCAGTTCTACCGCTTGTTTCGACTTGAATATTGCTAATCTGGCGCGCATAGCAAAGGGGCAATGTCTAAGGGAATATAGAATGGGTAAGGTCATTTAAATAATAGCCATAATTGGTTGATTTCATGTGAAAATAGCATGCTAGCACGAGTATTCTATCATCTAGGCACGTTAACGCTATAAACACCTTTCATATACAGGTAATATGCACGCCAAAATATATTCATGAAAATATTAGTGATAAGTGATAAAGATGCATTCAAATATTGAGTTATTAGCACCAGGTGGCGATATAGATGCCATTAAAGCCGCTATTATTGCGGGTGCCGACGCCGTCTACTGTGGCTTAGATAGCTTTAATGCACGTAACCGTGCTTCAAATATCTCGTATGACGAGCTTATAGGCGTTATTCGTTTAGCCCATCAATATGATTGTGAAATATTTTTGACTTTAAATATCGTTATTTTAGAACGCGAATTTAAAACAATGGCTAAGTTGTTAAGTAAATTAGCAAACACCACATTAGATGGCGTAATTGTGCAAGACATTGGCATGTTTTACCTCATTAGAAAATATTTCCCAACGCTAGATATTCATGCGTCAACCCAAATGACTACGCACAACATAGGACAAATTCCTTTTCTTAAACAACTTGGCGCATCACGGATTAATTTATCAAGAGAATTAAACCTACGTGAAATTACCGAAATGGCGGCCATAAGCACCCAGCACGACATGTTAACTGAAGTGTTTGTGCATGGATCTCTGTGCGTAGCATTCTCGGGATTATGTTATTCAAGCTCAGCCAGTGTGGGTAATTCAGGAAATCGCGGGCGCTGCAGCCAAGCATGTCGAGAAGAGTATGAAACGACAGCGACAGGTAATAACTTTCCTCTCAATATTAAAGACAACTCGGCATTTTTCGACCTGCCTGCATTAATTAAAGCCGGTGTGCATTCATTTAAAATTGAAGGGCGTATTAAAGGCGCCAGTTACGTGCATACCGTAGTAGATAGTTTCCGTAAACAAATAGATGGCTATTTAAAAACCGGTGAATTAACGCAGGATGGCGAACGGCTTTATAAAGTGTTTAATCGTGATTTAACCAATGCGTTTTTACGTGGCGACTTAAACCAGTCGATGTTTATTGAAAACCCACGTGATAATTCAACCCAACGAGCAATTGACGCCAACAATGCTATTTCCGTTGTGCAAATTCACGATGTCAAACAAACATTGCAGCAGGAAAGAGATAACGTTAACAGCCATGTTTTTGAAAAAATAAAACATTTGAGTATTGAAAAAATGCGCTTAAGTTTGCGCTTTAGTGGCGAAGTTGATACGCCCTTGCAAATTACAGCTACTGTTGAAGAAGATGGGCTATTACCCAGTTCACCCAGCAGCACCCGAACTATAATCGTGCAGTCAAACCAATCCTTAGTCAGTAGCAACAAATCTAATATCGATTCTAGTGCCCTTGATAAACGCTTTAAAAGTTTTAACAACCCGCACTACACACTCACTCCAATTGATGTTGAAGGACTTTCACCAAACCTAAGCTTAGCGTTTAAAGCGCTAAGCGCGCTTAAAAACGCACTCGCATTTGCATTAAACCAAGGTAGAGAAGTATTCCCAGAAGTGATACTGCCAAAGCTTACCCAGCATCCAAAAACAGACGCCGTTACTGTACCTAGTTTGTCACTGCTAATTTGTGACGAAAGCGACTTGCATCTGGCTAATATTACCAGCGCCGACATTTACTTCAAATTACCAGACGCCTACAAACGAGGTTGCACTCACTATATTGATTTTTTGGAAAATAACCCGCGCTTAATTCCGTGGTTCCCGCCGGTATTAATAGGTAAAGATTTTGATGTTGCCTTAAACATTTTGGAACAAGTAAAACCTACACGCATTGTTACCAACAACACCGGCATTGCGCATCGAGCGTTTGAATTAGGCATTGAGTGGATTGCGGGCCCGTTTTTGAACACCACAAATTCTTATGCATTATTAGCCATGCAAGAGACCTTTAACTGCAGTGGTGCGTTCATTTCGAATGAAATTAATAAACAGCAAATTCAAACCATCGCACGGCCTAAAAACTTTAAGATGATGTATAGCATTTATCACCCCATTTTATTAATGACAAGCCGCCAATGTTTTTTCCAACAAAGCGTTGGCTGTGAAAAGCCGCGTATAGACAATGGCTGTATGCTGTCTTGTGACAAATCCACCAGCATCACTAACCTTAAAGGAGAATCATTTGCCATAGACAAACAAAAAGCCGGCTACCCAAGTATTTATAATCAAGACCAATTTATGAATATGGAAATTATTACCGACCTAGCCCATTTGTTTGACAACTTCATGATTGATTTAACCAATATAGGCGCAGGTAATAAAAAGTCTCCTGACAAAATAGAACTAATCAAACAGTTTGAACAACTCATTTGTGGCAATCAAACCGTGCATGCAAACTTAAACAACTTGGTGCCTCAATCAACTAATGTGCAGTACCATAATGGTTTGTAATACTGTGTTTTTCACTCGCATATTTAAGTATGTTTGAATATTGAGCAATAATAGAAGTTTCAAAACACTAACTAATATTTACCCCGTAAAAATTAACAGATTCGCTTCCATGATAATTTTAATATTAAATTACTTTTCGCTATTTTAGTAGTTCATGGTCTGCGGGCAACTGATTACTAATCCACATAACCAAGCGATGTTTTAAACTGGCTAAATCTTCTTTATTTTCAGGTAAAGGACTTATCAACTTGTCATGCACTAGAAGTCGATACAAACTTTCAATTTTTTGTTTTGCTGAGTCGCTGGGGGAGAATTCATTGTACCCGCGTTTTTTAGCATAGCTCTGGGCAACCGACATAGCTTTTTTCAAAAGTGCAGCTTCATTTTTTATTTTCTTCATTTTTCACTAATTTTATAAATAAAGAAGAAGAATAGACTATGTACTTGCGCTATTCAACAAGCCAGTAAGCTATTGGTATTTTAACCATGATTAGCAACAGCTGCACAGCTACACAATATTTTTACGATTTCGCCAGCGCCCAGGGCTTACTTTATTGAGTTGCTTAAATCGGTGCGCAAAACCTGCGCAGTCAGCATAGCCGACCGTATCAGCAATTTGCTCTAAATTATAGTTTGTATAGCGAAGCAAATAGCCTGCGTAATCCATTCGGCTTTGCGTCAGTAATTTCATTGGGGTTTTGCCCGTTTCTTTTTTACATAGCCGGTAAAATTGCGGCTCTGACATGTGCATTTCAGCAGCCAGCGCAGCAACATTCCAAGGTAGTTTTAGCTGCTTATTAACGCGTCGAATCAAGGCTTGAAAACGCTGCTGTTTTGCATTTTGTTCCGGTGCTTTTTTCAGCGTTTGTTCAATCTGGTAAAGCAACACTTCTATGAGTCTAAGCTTAATGTCTGGCTGATAGTGACCATCACTATGGTCAACATCCCTGAGCAAAGACATGATTTGATAGATTAAGGACGCATTGTCACTTTTCCATATACCAGCATCGAGCTGATGAATAAATTGATATTCTGGGCAGTCATGAAGCAGCAGCCAACACATGTCCCAATGATCGCCGTTGAGTTCATACAAAAAGGGAGTCCCTGCAGGTAACAGCATGATTGTGCTAGGAGAAACGGTGTGTTGCCCATTTTCAAGATGTAGTTTTGCGCCACCTGATTTGGTTGAAATTAAGTAATGGACATAAATACTGTCGTGTTCATTATTCTCAAAAACCTCGCCTTTACCGGCTCTACCAATTCTATATTTAGTTTGTAAAGATGATACCCCAGCATAAGCAATGAAGGCCTTTCCCTTGCCCGGAAGCAATTCAAAGTTGAAAGAATCTTCCTTGCAACTGGGATCTATATCGAGTACATCTTGCCACATGCTTTTATCCAAAAATGATAGTTTCAGACATCATACATGATATTCATAAAGATGTTTATTTGTTCAGCTTCCTATAAAATGCCGATATATGAATATTACGCAATCTTTAAGGAGTATTTTTAAGCAACATGCAAACTAACAGCTCTTCAACACTTCGACAAAGCCTTAACCTTGCCTGGCCTATTTCGCTACAAAGTATCTTAGTAACTATGTTAGGTATGAGCGATATTATGATGGTGGGTCATTTAGGTGATGAAGCTGTTGCGTCGGTAGGACTAGGTAACCGCATCGTGTTTGTAATATTAATCATTTTATCTGGTCTTGCAGCTGGCGTAGGCGTCTTATCTGCACAGTATTATGGTGCGGGTAAGAGCGAACAAATAAGTCCTGTTATTATAAAGACGCTGGTGATTGGTGCTGCCGTAATGTTGCCTTTGGTTTTACTAACCTTTGCCTTTGGTGATCTTATGATTGGCTTAGGTACCACCGACCCAACAATTATTACAACTGGCAAAGAATATTTGTGGGTTGCCATGCCAAGCTTAGTCTTTATTGTAGTCGTCATTGTTTTTGAAAATGCCCTGCGTGGTTTCGGACAAGTCCGCCTTCCTATGGCGCTTGGCAGTATTGCTATCCTTATCAACATTGTGCTTAATTATTGGTTAATTAATGGTGGTTTAGGTATAGACGCCCTCGGTGTAGTAGGCGCCGCGTGGGCAACCTTTATTGCCAGAGGAATTCATGCGCTGCTAATCGTATTCTATTTAGCAAAAGCCAAGCATGTGGTTTTTCCTCGTTATTGTAACTGCGAACAATTTTATAATAAGGAACAATGGGGTCATTTAATAAAATTGGTGTGGCCCATTATGCTTAGCTTTGGCGTGTGGTCTCTAGGCACATTTGTATACCAGCTCATATATGGCCGTATGGGTACTCAAGAACTAGCGGTAATGAGTTTAATGGCGCCGCTAGAGGGTTTACTCATTTCCTTCTTCTTTGGTTTTGCTTCTGCCTGTTCTATTATGGTTGGTCAGCGACTTGGGCAAGACGCATTCGATGATGCATGGTCGGTTGCACGTGGGTTCGCTATTGGTGCACCCATCGTAACTTTTTTCTTGGCCTTGGTGATGTTGAGTCTAGAACCTTTGGTATTCATGCCTTTTTCTAATCTGAATCAGGAAACATTGTCTGTTGCCCATGATGTTTTTTTAATAATTATTTTTGGTACCTGCATCAAGGTCTTTAATATGACAACTTCAATGGGTATTTTACGCGCGGGAGGTGACAATAAACACTGCATGTTTATTGATATTTCGGGTATGTGGATAGTGGGTATTCCACTAACCTTCTTGGCCGCTTTTTATTTTTCTTTACCCATTTATTGGGTGGTATTAATTACTTATTCAGAAGAAATTGTAAAGTCAGTTTTGTTTGTTTTTCGAATGAGAGAAAGGCATTGGTTGCGTAACCTAACGACACATAAATCTGACGTTGTTTCAAACTCGCAATAACGGTAACAATTAAGCCATTAAAAAGTTGCATTGCCTCCTTTAGGATTGTCAAATACGCAATGTGCCTTAAAACAGCTTTGCCGATGTATAGCATTCAAAAGATTTGGATAAAAAAACTTTATGGGAAAGCTGCAAAGAAAGCGCCAACTAAAACACTGTGATAGCTGCCTAAAAAGTGAGCCTGTACTGTATCGGATAAAAGTTCAACTGCAAGACCCATGGGTTTTTATGTGTTCTACCTGTCAATCGCAGGTAAAAACCCAGCCATCATATAGATACGGTGGTACCTGGAAACAAAACAAACGCAATTAAATGAAAAAGCCTGCTTAGAGCAGGCTTTTCTGTAGTAGCACACGTGCGCTAATAACGCCTATCTCGGTACACCCTCAATTTGTTAGGTTAACCATGCACAGCAGCAAACCCAGGCTCACCATTAAAATCATACAAATTCTCAGTTTTTACTACATCAAACTTCGCCTTGTGCAAGCGAGTTTGTAATGCCAACACTTCACTAAAACTGAGATGCTTATTAGGCGACATAAAACGGCAGCGCCAGTGATCTACACAATATGTTTCAGGAAAGCCTTCGGGCCATACTTTAACGCCCCGATTAGTTATTAGCTCTAAGACTAAATCGTTACTACCAAATGTCTTTAAACTTTCGCCTAGTAATGTGGGCTCTCCTTTTTGCCACTGCAAGAAAACATCAATTCCTACCAACTCTTTTTTACACGGCTCTTTATGACTAACTGGAGGCAAAACAAGCGGTTTGCTGTTAGCATATGAGGGCGCGCTTAGGTGCTTGGGTGATTGTCCTAGTGTGGCTATAATTTCATCTGCGAACTCACTCGTTCCCATCAACCTTACGCTATTACCTTCACGATATACATCGGCGGTATGTAACCCTTTTTCTAAGGTTACGAGCCATGCATGATGAATTTTTTCTGCCACATCGTTTTGCCCAATATGCACAAGCATTTGTATAGCACCATGTAAAAGCGCTGAAGGGTTTGCAATATTACGCCCGGCAATATCGGGGGCTGAACCATGAATAGCCTCAAACATTGCACATTGGTCGCCTATATTAGCAGAACCAGCCATGCCAACCGAACCCGCAATTTGGGCTGCAATATCAGAAATAATGTCACCATACAAATTAGGCATTACTAGCACGTCAAAATCTTCGGGCGTGTCGGCAACCCTTGCCGCACCAATATCTACTATCATAGAGTCGTGCTGAATATCGGGATACTCGGCCCCAATGTCCTTAAATACTTGATGGAACAAACCGTCGGTAAGCTTCATTATATTATCTTTGACGAAGCACGTTACGCGTTTACGATTTTGCTGTTTTGCATATTCAAAAGCATAACGCACAATACGTTCGCAGCCCGGACGGGTGATTAGCTTCAAACACTGAAATACTTCTTCGGTTTGACGATGCTCTATACCCGCATATAAGTCTTCTTCATTCTCGCGCACAATAACCAAATTCATCTTGGGATGTTTAGTTGTCACAAACGGTGCATAAGCAATACATGGGCGAACATTTGCATAAAGGCCTAAGGCTTTGCGCATACTTACATTTAAACTTTTATAGCCGCCACCCTGAGGCGTAGTAATAGGAGCTTTTAAAAACACTTGGGTCCTGCGCAACGACTCCCACGAACTGGCTTCAATACCATTTTTTTGACCAGTTAAGTAGACTTTCTCACCAATATCAATGGTTTCAGGGGCAATACTTGCGCCGGCCGCATCTAGTATTTTTAGCGTTGCTTGCATAATTTCGGGGCCAATACCATCGCCATAAGCCACAGTAATAGGAACAGGTTTACTCGTCATAACAACTCCATATTTAATAAAATACCCTAGTAAAAAAAGGGACTACATAACCAAACAGTGCAATTTACCAAGGGTGAAAACATATTGATAACCACGTGGAAATTGCTTCGATGCAGCATTGTAATGATATAATATATTTGTAATAATAGATTTATGCACAATCTAACATCTATAAAAGCAAATACATGAGCTGGACTCGTCGACTACATACTAGACAAACCACCTTTCGCCAATTAGAAATATTTATGGCAGTGGCGGAGCATGCTAGCGTAACCTTGGCAGCTAAGGCGCTGCATTTAGCCCAACCAACAGTGTCTACGCAAATTGCAAAACTTGCAGCTTCACTGGAGTGCAAGTTATTCGAACTTGTTTCCAAGAAGCTATATATAACTGATACAGGTCAAGAAGTACTTAATGCCACGCGAGAACTGTTTGCCGTTATGGACAATTTAGAAGCTCGCTTGGCTATGCGTGCTGGTTTATCTGTAGGGCATTTACGCATAAGCGTGGTAACAACGGCGAAGTATTTAATACCTCATTGGTTAGGTGAGTTTTGCCAGCAACATCCGAATATTGAACCTGAATTTCAAATTGGAAATAGAGCCGAAATTATCCAGCGGCTCAAGCAAAATTTAGACGATTTATATGTATTTAGTAACCCTCCGCGAGAGCTGGAGATTAAAGCCGACTTTTTAACGCAAAACCCGCTTGTAGTTATTGCTAAACAAGACCATAAATTAAAAGACAAGCGCAACATCAAATGGAATGAGCTGCATAATGAACGACTGCTTATGCGCGAAAACGGCTCTGGCACCCGCTTTGCGATTGAAGCATTCTTTAGAGATAATAAGCTAAGAATGCAAAATCCGATTACCATCGCCAGCAACGAAGCAATTAAAGAATCGGTAATGGCAGGTTTAGGTATTGCAATTGTAAGTCGTCATGCCCTAAACCATATGGCACCGGGTAATTTAATTGAATTAGCTGTAGAAGACTTTCCTATTCCAAACAGCTGGTATTGGGTACTGCCCAAAGGAAAACATACGTCTAGCGCAGCCAGCGCGTTTCAAACTCACGTAAACCTTAGACTACGTGAACAAGCAACGCTATGAGTTTTATCTAATTGGTGATTGGATTTCATAATTACAGCGCGTTTATGGCTTCTACTTGCTCTTCAATTTTCTGAAGCTGCATTTGAGCATCAGCCAACTTCGCTTTTTCTTTGTCAATCACAACCACAGGAGCTTTGCTAACAAAGTTTTCATTGCCTAATTTACCTTGGGTGCGCTTCACTTCACCTTGTAATTTATCGGCTGCTTTGCTTAGACGAACTAATTCGGCATTCTTGTCGATAAGTCCGGCCATGGGTATCATTATCTCCATTTCCCCTACAAATGCAGTGGCAGATGCTGGAGGAGTTGTTCCCGGTACTATAATTTCGATAGACTCTAGTTTAGCTAACAAGGTTAGATACTCAAGGCTGTCACTTAAGCGTGTTTTGTCTTTGTTGCTTGTATTATTAAGAAATACAGGCAATTTTTTAGAAGGCGCTATATCCATTTCACCGCGTATATTTCTGATACCCACTACAAATGCTTTTACCCACTCTATATCAGCTTCAGATTGTAAGTTTTTGCGCGTTAAATCAACCACCGGAAATACATCAGACATAATACTTTTGACTTCGCTAGTATTGTCCGAAAGCGGCTTAATTTTTTGCCATATTTCATCGGTAATAAAAGGCATTATTGGGTGTAATACACGCATTAAATGTTCTAGTACATTAATCAGTGTATGCCGAGTCCCACGTTTTTCGGCTTGCGTACTAGTGCTTGAATTTAGTACCGCTTTAGAAAGTTCTAAATACCAATCGCAAAACTGATTCCATGTGAACTCATATAAGTTTTGTGAAGCAATATCGAACCGGTATTGCCCAATGGCGCTTTCAACGCTTTGCAAAGTATCTTGGAAGCTTGACCAAATCCATTCATCAAACACACTTAATTTAAGTTCGCCGCCGCTATTACCGGTATCAAACTCTTCTGTGTTCATTAATACAAAACGTGTAGCATTCCAAATTTTATTACAAAAGTTTCGATAACCTTCTACCCTGCCCATATCAAAATTAATATCTCGGCTGGTAGAGGCCATAGAGGTAAAGGTAAATCTAAGTGCATCTGTACCGTAGGCATCAATTCCGTCGGCGAATTGCTTACGCGTGGCTTTTTCTATTTTCTTAGCATCTTTTGGATTCATCATCCCACTGGTACGCTTTTGAACTAATGGTTCTAACTCAATCCCGTCTATTAAATCGATGGGGTCAAGCACGTTACCTTTTGATTTTGACATTTTATCGCCGTTTTCATCTCGAATAAGGCCGGTAATATAGATTTCTTTAAACGGTATTTTACCTGTAAATTTTTTGGTCATCATAACCATTCTGGCAACCCAAAAAAAGATAATGTCAAAGCCTGTTACCAACACCGAGCTGGGCACAAATGTTTCTAATTCTGGTGTTTTGTTAGGCCATCCCATAGTGGCAAAAGGCCATAAAGCAGATGAAAACCATGTATCAAGTACATCGTCGTCTTGTCTTAAAGAGACGGCATCACTTAGTTTATGTTTAGCGCGAACGTCTTGTTCGTTTTTACCTACATAAATCTTACCTTGCTCATCAAACCAAGCCGGTATGCGATGTCCCCACCATAGTTGACGAGAAATACACCAGTCTTGAATATTGTTCATCCATTGATAGTAAGTTTTGTTCCAGTTTTCAGGAATAAATTTTATTTCTCCAGATTCAACCACCGCAATGGCTGGTTTTGCAAGAGATTCAACCGCAACATACCATTGGTCTGTAAGGTAGGGTTCAATCACCACACCAGAACGATCGCCACGGGGGACTTTTAATTTATGCGGTTTAACCTCAACTAACAGGCCTTGTTCAGTTAAGTCGTCTACAATTTTCTTACGGGCATCAAAACGGTCTAAGCCAACATAAGCTTGTGGTGCTTGGTCGTTAATTTTTGCATCGTCAGTTAGAATATTGATAATTGGCAAGTTATGACGTTTGCCCATATCGTAATCATTAAAGTCGTGAGCTGGCGTGATTTTCACGCAGCCCGTACCAAATTCTGGATCGACGTAGTCGTCGGCAATAATAGGAATTTCTCTTAGGGTAATAGGCAAAATAATGGTTTTACCTATTAATGCTTGATAACGCTCATCATCGGGGTGGACCGCAACGGCCGCATCTCCAAGCATCGTTTCTGGCCGTGTAGTCGCCACCACTATGCTGCCGCTACCGTCAGTTAGTTCATAGCGCATGTGCCACATAGAGCCATCTTCTTCTTCACTAATAACTTCTAAGTCTGACACTGCGGTTAATAATGAAGGGTCCCAGTTAACTAAGCGCTTACCGCGATAAATGAGTCCTTCATCATACAAGGTGATGAATACTTCTTGAACCGCCGCAGACAAACTATCGTCCATGGTGAATACTTCTCGTGACCAATCTGGCGATGTGCCAAGTCGGCGCATTTGCTGGGTAATATTACCGCCCGACTCTTCTTTCCAATCCCAAACTCGTTCAATAAATTTTTCACGCCCTAAATCGTGACGGGTTTGACCATTTGCATTAAGCTGACGTTCAACCACCATTTGAGTGGCTATACCTGCGTGGTCTGTGCCCACTTGCCATAAAGTATTATCGCCCTTCATTCTATGATAACGGGTAAGCGCATCCATTATGGTGTGCTGAAACGCATGCCCCATATGTAAATTTCCAGTAACATTGGGAGGTGGCAATAAAATACAGTAAGGATCGCCTTGGCCACTAGGGGCGAACAAGCCTTGTGCTTCCCAATGTTGGTAACAGGCTTGCTCTATCTTATGCGGGTTAAATGTTTTTTCCATCAATGTACTCTTTCAAATATGTTCAATCAAAAATGAGGCTTAATCGTAATAAGCTACTTAGTATTCTAGCTGTTTATCTTCAGGCGCTCTTATATTCTAGCCTGAGGCCCGCTTGCTTATATCGTTTATAACGCTCTCGCGCTTGCACTTTGTCGTTTTCATTAACAGGTACAAAATCAATAATGTGATTTATATTGTTTGTGTTTTCTATGTACTGCTGCGATAAATTAATTACCACTGCCGTGTTTCTTAGTTTAGTCATACTTAAAAACGCAGAGTGCCAAATAATCTCAACAGGAGTGCCCATGTCCGGACCTTCCCCGTATAAATTATGAGGTATAAACTTATTGGCAGGAAATTGCCAAATTAGGTCATCAAACGATTCAGCTTGCGTTTGAGTGGCACATAGAACAGTAACTTTTTTGCGGGTAGCAACATAATTAATCAACAAATCGGCTGCCATCGCCAACTCGGTTGCGAGCTCTGGCTCATTGGCAATTTCGGCAGTTGTATCAACAACGCTATTATAGGCGCCTTTCTCAGCGCCAACACTTACGGTTACTTGGGTTATTGCATAAAAAGTGACTAAAGCCATTTAAGATTCATTCGCTTATGTTGTATTAATTGCTCTTGCATATAAAAAATAGTTCTACTCGTCAGTCGCAATATTGGCTTTATTCATTAAAAATTGCGACAGCATAGGCACAGGACGACCCGTTGCACCTTTGTTTGCGCCACCCACCCATGCAGTGCCGGCAATATCTAAATGCGCCCATGTATATTTGCGCGTAAATCGAGATAAGAAACAAGCTGCGGTAATAGTGCCTGCGGGCCTTCCGCCTAAATTCGTCATATCGGCAAACGGACTTTCAATTTGGTCCTGATATTCGTCCCACAACGGCAACCGCCATGCTTTGTCACTGCTTTGCTCAGAAGCATTTAAAATTTCGTGAGCAAGTGGGTTGTGCTGTGTTAACACCGCCGTTGCATGTTTTCCAAGCGCAATAACACATGCACCGGTTAAAGTTGCAATATCAATGACCAACTCTGGATCAAAGCGTTCTACATAAGTGAGCGCATCGCATAACACAAGTCGTCCTTCTGCATCGGTATTTAAGACTTCTACCGTTTGCCCGGACATAGTGGTAAGTATATCGCCCGGTCTATACGCATTTGCATCAGGCATATTTTCGCAACCGGCAATAACACCAATAATATTAATGGGTAAGTTCAGCTCAGCAACGGTATGCATAACACCTAATACCGATGACGCGCCGCACATGTCATATTTCATTTCATCCATGGCTTCAGCGCCTTTAATTGAGATACCTCCGCTGTCAAAAGTTAAACCTTTGCCAACTAAAACATAAGGTTTGTCACCTTCAGCGCCACCTTTATGATGAATAATAGACATTATCGATTCGTTAATCGACCCTCTACCTACCGCTAAGTATGTATGCATACCAAGTTTTTCCATAGCGGCTTCATCAATGGTTTCCATTGATAAACTAGCGTAATTGCTAACTAGCTGTGCTGATTGCTCGTTTAGATATTTAGGATTACATATGTTTGGTGGCATATTGCTAACATCTTTAGCAATTTTTACACCTTTACTCACCGCTGTTGCATGCTCAATTGCACGCTCAGCCAATTGCAGGTCTTTGCGGGTAGGCACGTTAAACACCATTTTACGCAATGGACGGCGAGGCTCACCTTTTTTGGTTTTTAATTGCAAAAAGCTATATACCGAATCGTTTGCAGCTTCTACTGCTTGGCGAACCTTCCAATAAATATCACGCCCTTTTACATGCAGTTCGGTCAAAAAACTAACCGCTTCCATTGAGCCTGTTTCGTTGAGTGTTTTAATTGTTTTTGCCACTATCTGCTTGTATTGGCGTTCATTGAGTTCACGCTCTTTACCGCAACCCACTAATAGCACACGTTCACTCAGTACGTTTGGTACATGATGAAGAAGCAGCATTTGCCCGGCCTTGCCTTCTAAATCGCCGCGACGAATCAAGTTGCTAATATAACCTTCGCTTATTTGATCAAGCTGCTCAGCAACGCTAGTCAACCTTCTAGGCTCAAATACACCCACTACTATACATGCACTTCTTTGTTTTTCTGGGCTGCCGCTTTTTACGCCAAATTCCATATTGTCCCCTTGGGATTATAATTGTTATGCCAACAAGCCTTTTACAGTGTCTATTATTTCAAGTATAACTGCCGTAAACCTATTAAAAACAGGTAAATGGTGATGTTGCACAAGAAACGCTAACTTTTTATTTTTGCTAAAAAGGTTTGTGTTAAACTGGCAAAAAAGATTCTGAGTTTTATACAAAACTACTATAAGTACAAAGTTTACTTAAATAACACCAGATTTTCATCAAAAACCGCTATTTTAGTGAAAAAGACTTCTATCATACATGTTAATTTTTCGATACTTGCTGCGCGAAACCTTCAAATCACAATTAGCTGTGTTTTTCATACTAATGTCGATTTTTATTACCCTGCGCTTTGTGCGTATATTAGGAGACGCAACCGACGGCAACGTACCTGCCGATTTAGTCCTTGGGTTTATAACTCTATATAGCCCAGTACTTGCATCTTTGGTGTTGCCACTGAGCTTGTTTTTGGGAGTGATGCTTGCCCATGGCCGCTTATATGTCGACAGCGAAATGACAGTGCTACGCGCCTGTGGCGTAAGCGAATGGTATATTGTACGAGTGACCTTATTCGTAGCCTTCTTAGTGGCCATAGCAACGGGTGTGGTTACCTTATACTTAGCACCGCTGGCATTGGAAAAAGAATATCAACTACAAGAAGAAGCGGCAAACAAATCAGGCCTAGCCGCAATTATTCCGGGGAGATTCCAACAAACCGGTGAAGACAACGCAGTAATTTTTGTGCACGATATTGACACTGAAAACCAAAGCTTACGCAAAGTCTTTTTAGCACAGCCTAGCCTTAACGATAACGACATACATCTAATTTATTCACAAAGCGGTCGTATTCAACAAGGTCCTGCTGGAGGCCAACAACTGGTATTAGAAAAAGGCGTGCAATACGAAGGAACAACTGTTTCCAACGATTATCAAATTGTACACTTTGATGAATATGCCGTAACGATAGAACAACCCGATGCGCAAGAAGAAAGACGCAAAATGGTGGCTATTCCAACATTAGCGCTATGGAAAATCGACACTATTGAAGCAAAAGCAGAATTCCAATGGCGCCTAGCAATTCCGCTATCGTTGCCTTTTCTTGTGTTAATAGCGGTACCTTTAAGTGCGGTAGATCCCCGCCAAGGTCGTTTTGGTAAAATGCTTCCTGCTCTTTTATTGTATTTAGGCTATTTTTTATTGCTACTGGCTAGCAGAAGAGTTATGGAAGATGGCAAACTGCCCAGTTATATTGGACTATGGTGGGTGCATTTATTAATGTTGATGGTAGGCACGGGCCTCATTGCTAGAGAGCGTAAAACAGGCGCCTTTATTCGCCAATTATTTTTAGGCAAAAAGAAGGCAGATACATAGCATGTTTAAACTCATCGATTTATATATAGCGCGCACATTATTTAGCTCTATT
This sequence comes from Glaciecola sp., assembly GCA_047621065.1. Taxonomy (GTDB): domain Bacteria; phylum Pseudomonadota; class Gammaproteobacteria; order Enterobacterales; family Alteromonadaceae; genus Glaciecola. The sequence continues at coordinate 21,976 of JBLHMY010000001.1, forward strand.
GCCGTAACGCTTTCTGTTCTTATTGGTTTGAGCGCATTGATCAAATTTGTTGAGCAATTGCGCCGAGTTGGCGAAGGCGACTACGATATGACTATTGCGGGACTTTATGTATTGTTAAGTTTGCCGCGCGAAGTTGAATTGTTTTTACCCATGGCAACCTTACTAGGTGCCCTAATTGGTATGGGATTATTAGCACAAAGTAGCGAACTGATAGTTATGCAAGCAGCTGGACTGTCGCGTACAAAAATCACCCTTAGTGCGATGAAGTCTATAGTTGTGATTATTATTGCCGTAATGGCGCTGAGCGAGTTTGTAACACCGGTGAGTGAGACAAAAGCTAAACAAATTAGAACTCAAGCCCTGTCCGGGGGCAGTTTACTGTCGTCAGATTCAATAACATGGGCCAAAGACGGTAACGACTTTGTGAGTATTGGCCAAGTTTTAAATCAAAATACACTGCAAAAAGTGAATATCTATCAATTCAATGATAATTTGCGTCTAGTCCAAGTTATTAGTGCTAAACAAGCTACTTTTACAAATGAAAACTGGTTGTTAACCGATGTTAAACAAGTCGTATTTACGCCCCAACGTATTCAAAATAGTCAAATGGTAAGCTACCTATGGGAAAGTACCATCACCCCCGACAAATTAGGTATAGTGGCGGTTAAACCAGAAGCCTTATCTATCGTTGGATTAAACGAATACATAGACTACTTACGCAATAACGGACAAGACTCAGCGCGTTATGAACTGGCTTTATGGCGTAAAATACTGCAGCCGGTCTCTGTCGCAGTTATGTTGTTGATGGCAATGTCATTTATATTTGGACCTTTACGCTCTGTCACCATGGGCGCTAGAACAGGCATGGGGATTTTGGCTGGGTTTGGATTTTTTGTGAGCAACGAGATGTTTGGCCAAGTGGCATTGGTTTTTCAGTTACCTCCGGTGATAGGAGCGCTTCTCCCCAGCTTGTTATTTACCGGCGTGGCACTATTTTTACTGCGGCGATAAAAGTTGCGATATATACAAAAATTAAGCTAACTACCAATTTTTATGATGATTTTGGTCTGTTGTTAACACCAACATTTGGGTACCTGCTATCCGGTCTTGCAAAGACTGTTTCGACTTTATATCAACAAGCACCAACAATGTGCCCAAACCACCTAACGAACTAATAAGCCTTAACAGCAAGCGTGCATAGCCGATAGAAGTTTCTTCATGCAAACTGTAAATACGTAATCGCCATGCACGCATACCTAGAGTTTGACCACCGTTTTTCCAAAACCATAAAAAGAAACCAACAACCCATAGAACTACCCACACCTGAATTATCAATGAATAATAAAATGAGGATTGAATAAGCACACTTACATGTTCATAACCTTGCTTAGAGAGTATTCCGCTTTCTAATAGTAATGTTAAAAACGCAATTATAATAAGCGCCGCTAGCATACCCACAGCAAGCGCTATTAAGGCGTCATACAACATTGCAGCAAGGCGTCTGAAAAATCCAGCTCTTTGTAAATCTGTCGTAGTCATAGTGGTAAAAAAATAGTAGTAGGTTAGTTGTAATATATTATCACCGTTCGAGTTATATAGGACGGAATAATTACTAAGCGGTGCATTTATATATCAAATCGCGTAAATAAGACTTGATACCATAAACAATATGACTATAATGCACGGCCTCCTTGGAAGAGGAGCACCAATACCAGAAAACTTTCGATGCCGGAGTGGTGAAATTGGTAGACACACGGGATTCAAAATCCCGCGCCCTTAAAAGCGTGCCGGTTCAAGTCCGGCCTTCGGTACCAATTATGCTGTGTTTTGCAGCTCACGAAAAAGTCGCACTTTAAAAAGTGCGACTTTTTTTGTTTTCTGCCACACCGCTTTACACTACTGTCGTTGTAAACTTCTCGTCTGAATATAAACCTCAGTTTACATAGTTTGAACACAAAAATGTCTTTGCCTAATCTTATCCACCTTAACACTACTTAACATAAGGAAATGAATATGGCTTTTTTCATGTTCATTGTGTCACCTTTTTTTACACCACCGGTAATGAAACAAAAACAATAGCCCCTTCAGCCCTTTAAAATATGGATTATTAAAACTTGGCCTAATTAATGCAAATACCATCTTGTAGGAAATGAAAAATCAAAAGTTGTATATCGTATTTAGTTTGAATCCCTATTAACTGATTCATAAAGAGGATAATTAAAATGGTAATTACCAAAAAATTGGCTGCAGGGCTTATCGTCGTCACAATGGCTATGGGCGTTGCACAAGCAGCAATAATAAAGACTAAGATCGCGTATGGGGCTGACAATGCAACTAATGCACATCATGCTTTTTTGGAAGGGTCTTTTAGTTTTATTACAGAAGACTTTAATACAGCTTCCAACCTTGGCCTGGCGAGTTTTGTCGGCCAAGACACGGGAAATGACGGTCTGAGCTGGATTGATTCTGCAACGTCATATAATACAAGAGTTGGAACATTCACAATAGCATCTGGCGACGGCGATATAGCTGCCCCTACTGCTGAAAACCCACACAATTTGATGATTGAAAGTAGCGATACCGGCGAATTTGGAAGACAAACCGATGGCGTTGACGGCGACCGACTCGTAACCGACTTTTGGTTAGACAGTAACGATGCGACCGAAGTTAGTTGGAATTTCTCAGGCATTGGCGCATCTTTCGATAGCTTAGGGTTCTTTATAGTTGACGCTAACGACAGTAACGCTCAATTACAACTCAACTTTTTAGACGGTACAAATGCACTAGTTGATGTGCTTAAATTAGCAAACCCGTTGTCTAATGGTAACATTGCCTATATCAGTTTATTTTCAAGTGAAGCATTATTAGGTGCATCGTTAATATTCGAAAATAATGGACGCAATGATGGGTGGGCAATCGATAACGTGACTGTTGCTAAAGTCCCAGAACCAACAGCAATAGCGATACTTGGCCTTGGTCTTATTAGTTTATTCGCTATGCGTAAGCGTTAATCCATATGTGAATTAATAATGTTTATTGAAAGCCGGCATATTATGTCGGCTTTTTGCTATATTAAGTAATAACACTAAATTGCTTCGGTCTTAACTGCAAACCTACAAATCAACAAAGCCCTAAGTATTTAAAAACAAAGTCTCGTTATTATTCACGCAGCGTTTACTTGCTATGGAACACAAAGCAGTAATACTTCTGATATTACTGAACAGCGCAGCGCGCATATTACCCAAAATGTATTTGATTAAGACATTGCGCAAGTTATGCCGAGTCAACACTTACTAGCCCACATTACCCCTTAAGCTTGCAAGCACATCTTGATATTGAATACTTTGGAACTTTTAAGGTAAATATAAAAAATAATACCAAAGCACTGCAACACAGCAGCCACGGTAATAAAACGAATGTGATAACAGAATTGCTACATTATAAAACTCGTTTACTTGCAACAAGGTCCTTAGGTGCAAAATATCTTGTGCGATGGTCTAGTGTTAGATCAATTACATCAACCACTTTAGTTAAAGCAGAATTTACCGATAACCAAGGTGCTATAGAATAATACTGCGCTAATGCTCGTAAAAAACTGATTAGGGGCTAATAGCACAAATTTACTGACAGGATCCAACATGAAAACTCACTCGGCGCTATTATTATCGGCCTGCTTGCTCGCCTCCTCTCACTGTGTACTTAGCGCAGATGATGCCCATCACTTTCCAGGTGTTTTTATAGGCTATACCAACGCCGACAGCAAGACAGAATTTACCTACGGTATTGAGTATGAATATAAATTAAATAAATATTGGGGTGGTGGTTTTGTCTATGAAGAAGTTGTAGATGCGCATCATGGAGATGGAGTCAGAATAAAAGTCGCACAGTTGTTTTACCACCCATTAAAAAATGTCCGATTAGGACTTGGTGGCGGTAAAGAAAAAATAGGCGGTAACCATCCTCATTCAGAAGATTTATATCGCTTGAGTGCTAGTTATGAATACCACATTGGTAATTTTGGCATTGCACCAACATTTGCTGCCGACTTCATCGATGGCGAGAAAGCCTATGTATTTGGTGTTTCCTTTATTAGGCCATTTTAAAGAGGCGCATTACGCGTATTTTTTAAATATGCGTTCACGATTTAGCAATATAAATACCAGTTTGAACATTCAAATTGGTATTTATGTATGTCAAAAACTAAGCGCTATCTAGTCAACTAGAAGAGTTTGCTACAGACAATCAAGAAATAATTGATGTTACTAAAACGCCCTTAAATACTACGGTTGTGATAGTAGGTCCAAACCTGTCAGATCAGACAAAGCATTTGACGTAATCAGTTGTTTAGCCGCTTCAATATCGGGCGAAAAATATCTGTCTTTGTCGTAAAAACTAATTCTACTGCGCAACAAGGCCTTTACCGCTTCTAAATTATGGCTGGTTACCAAGGGTCTTCTGAAATCTAAGCCTTGGCATGCTGCTAGCCATTCAATCGCTAATATCCCCGCAACATTATCGAAAATATCGCGTAATCGCCTGCCAGCAAAAGTTGCCATCGACACGTGATCTTCTTGATTAGCAGAAGTAGGTATAGAGTCAATTGAAGCCGGATGTGCATAGGTTTTGTTCTCGCTAGCAAGGGCTGCGCTAGTCACTTGAGCGATCATAAACCCAGAATTAACGCCGCCGTTGTCTACCAGAAATGCGGGTAGTCCACTTAAATTGGCATCAATTAATAGGGCCATACGGCGTTCAGATAAGGCACCTATTTCAGACAGTGCAATGGCTAGCATATCAGCGGTCATTGCCACGGCTTCAGCATGGAAGTTGCCGCCCGATAAAATATCACCGCAATCTGCAAACACTAAGGGATTGTCTGACACACCATTAGCTTCGGTCACCAAGGTTTGCGCGGCAAAACGAATTTGCTGCAAGCAAGCTCCCATTACTTGTGGTTGGCAGCGCAAGGAATAGGGGTCTTGTACTTTTGCACAGCCTTCATGAGAATTGCCAATTTCCGACTGATCTAGAAATTCTCGAAATGCGCTAGCAACGTCTGACTGAGCTTTATGTCCGCGCGCAGCGTGAATACGATCATCAAACGGCACACGCGAACCTAATGCGGCGTCTACGCTTAGCGCACCTATCGCTATGGCGCTGTGTATCGAGTTTTCTGCATAAAACAAGCCTTGTAAAGTAAAGGCGGTAGAAGCTTGTGTGCCATTTAGAAGTGCTAAGCCTTCTTTTGGCGCAAGTGCAATTTTTTTCAATCCAGCAATAATCAGTCCTTGCTCTGCACTAATACGATTGCCTTGATAAATAACCTCACCTTCGCCTAGCAGCACCGCACTCATATGAGCAAGAGGCGCGAGGTCTCCTGATGCTCCAACAGACCCCTTTTCAGGAATAGCAGGATATACCTGATGATTATATAATGCGATAAGTGCTTCTATTACCAACAAACGAATGCCTGAGTAGCCTCTTGCTAATGAATTAATTTTGAGTAGCAACATCAAACGAACGGTATCTGCACTCATAAATTTACCAATGCCAGCGGCATGAGACAATACGATGCTGCGTTGCAATAACTCCAACTCCTCCACTTCTATTTTGGTATTTGCGAGTAAGCCAAAACCCGTGTTAATGCCATACACCGTTCGGCCTTCGCGAATAACATCTAGTACCGTTTGCTCAGCGGCGTGTATATTGGCAACTGCGCTTTGATCGAGGCTAATGGGAACATGTCGTCTATGTACCTCACGCATATGATTAAGAGAGAGTTCGCCGGGTTGCACTATTATATTTTTCATTTAATTCACCCCATCGACGTCAAGCATAGGTAGGTCGAGCTTTTTATCTCGAGCGCAATTTTTGGCAATCTCGTAACCGGCGTCTGCGTGACGCATTACGCCGGTTGCCGGATCGTTATGAAGAACTCGAGCAATTCGTGCGTCAGCATCTGCAGTGCCATCGCATACAATCACCATCCCTGAATGCTGACTAAAACCCATGCCTACTCCGCCCCCATGATGCAGACTGACCCAAGTTGCTCCGCCTGCGGTATTTAATAATGCATTTAAAAGCGGCCAGTCAGAAACAGCATCAGACCCGTCTAACATACTTTCGGTTTCTCTATTGGGTGACGCTACCGACCCCGAATCGAGGTGATCTCGCCCAATGACAATAGGCGCAGACAACTCGCCATTCCTTACCATTTGATTAAACGCAAGCCCAAGTTTTGCTCGTTCACCTAAACCGACCCAACAAATGCGGGCCGGTAGTCCTTGAAATTGAATACGGGTTTTGGCCATATCTAGCCAGTTGTGTAAATGTGGGTTGTGGGGGATCAGCTCCTTCACTTTTGCATCGGTTTTATATATGTCTTGTGGATCACCAGACAATGCAACCCAGCGAAACGGACCTATTCCTTGACAAAATAAAGGACGAATATAAGCGGGCACAAACCCAGGAAAATCGAACGCATTTTTGATGCCTTCATCAAACGCCATTTGTCTAATATTATTACCATAGTCTAACGTTGCGGCGCCTCTTTTTTGGAAGCCTAGCATTGCTGAAACCTGCACTGCCATTGACCGTTTAGCATATTTAATAACTCTAGCTTCGTTGGCTTTTCTGGTGCTTGCAGCTTGCTCTAAGGTCCAGTGAGATGGCAAGTAGCCATTCAGAGGATCGTGGGCACTAGTCTGGTCTGTCACCACATCAGGAATAACATTTCTGGCTAGTAATTCGGGGAACACATCGGCAGCATTAGCTAAAAGCCCTACTGAAATTGTCTTACCCTCTAACTTTGCTTGTGATAATAATTCCAGCGCATGATCAAGGTCATTTGCCTTCTTATCTAAGTAAGCGGTCTTCAATCTGAAGTCGATACGACTTTCATCCACTTCAACCGCTAGCATTGAAAACCCAGCCATAGTGGCCGCTAAAGGTTGTGCTCCGCCCATACCACCTAGACCACCCGTAAGCACCCAGCGTCCATTTGCATCACCATTAAAGTGGGCCTTAGCGATACTCACAAATGTTTCATAAGTGCCTTGAATAATCCCTTGGGAACCAATATAAATCCACGACCCAGCTGTCATTTGCCCATACATCATCAAGCCCTGTTTATCGAGTTCGTTAAAATGCTCCCACGTTGCCCAATGCGGAACTAAGTTAGAGTTAGCTATAAGTACTCTCGGGGCGTTTTCATGTGTGGGGAATACACCAACTGGCTTGCCGCTTTGTACTAAAAGCGTTTCGTCATTGTTAAGGCGTTTTAATGCCTCTACTATTTTGTCAAAACATTGCCAATTTCGTGCCGCTCGGCCAATACCTCCGTAAACAACTAAGTCTTGAGGGTGCTCGGCTACTTCAGGATCAAGATTGTTCATTAACATACGCAGAGCAGCTTCAGTTTGCCAACTTTTAGTATTTAGTTTGGTGCCTGTTGGTGATTTTATAACGCGCGTTGGGTCGTGGCGGTCCATAGTGTTTCCTTAGCAGTTTTAATAATCTCAAAAATCTAAATGGCCGCCAATACGGTAGCGATTTCCGGGGTGGTATAACTGTGCATAGCTAACAATACCTTTAGCCGAAAATGTTCTTCTGCTTATTTTCAGGCACGGTTGGTTTTGCTCAATTTGTAACAGGGTAGAAATTTTTTGGTTAACAATGACCGCTTCAACAACATGGTCGGCTTCAGTGAGTGGTGCTACATGACTTAAATAACGACTAGTGGTACTAAATTCAAAATCTTGTGCTAAATATTCAGGGGCCCATTTGGGATTAACCAATCTAGACTCCAATTGTACGGGCAGGTCATTTTCTAGATGTACAATCTGAGTTTTAAATACTAAGGCGCCTAAATTGACGCCTAGCCAAGCACTGTGTTCTTGCCCAGCAGACACGCTTTGCAAACTTATGACTTGGTTAGAATAGCGATGCCCACGCTGCAAAATTTCTTCGTCAATACTGCGAATATTTAAGATTGAACTCATGGGGCGTGAATCTGAAACAAAAGTACCACGTCCTTGAGAACGAAATAAAATACCTTCAGTGACCAACTCGGTTATTGCTCTTCTAGATGTCATTCGACTAACCGAAAACTGCTCGGCCAATTTATTTTCAGACGCTATTTTGTCGCCAGGTTTCATCTGCCCTGATTCGATTAAATCAAGCAAAGCCGACTTTATGACAACAAATCGAGATAACTCCATAATGACCTTTTCACAAAAATGGATGAATATAGAAGTTAACTCAAGCAACTTGTATATACAAGCTAGTACACGTAAACTAATTAAAATTCAAAGCGAGAATGCCTATGTCGCAGTATTGTGATTTGATTATAGAGAACGTCCAGATTGCATCCATGCAATACAATGGAATGCCTTATGGAGCTGTACCCTATTCGGCAGTTGCTGTAAAAGATGGTCTAATTTTTGATATTTACAACCCAACTATCAAACCCTATCACGCGGCTAAAATAGTTAACGGCAATAACAATTGGTTGCTACCTGGTTTAATCGATTGTCATACTCATTTAGTCTTTGGTGGAGACCGTTGTGAAGAGTTTGAACAGCGCTTACAAGGTAAATCTTATGCCGATATTGCCAGGCAAGGAGGCGGCATTCAAAGCACCGTTAAAGCAACTAGAGCTGCGACAAAACAACAACTATTGAAAAGTGCTTTAAAGAGAGCCTCACGACTAGCAGACGAGGGGGTTACTTGCATTGAAGTAAAATCTGGATACGGGCTAGATTTACATACAGAAATAAAAATGCTGGAAGTTGCACAAGAAATTGCCGACCATTTACCCCTAACAATAGTCACTACCTATTTAGGTGCTCACGCTTTGCCGCTAGAGTACTTAACTAAACCCAATGAATATATAGACTTCATTTGTGATCATGTTATACCTGTTATCGCCGACCGTAAATTGGCGACCTCGGTAGACGTGTTCTGCGAATCTATTGGATTTAATCTTGCTCAATGCCAACAAGTCTTCGAAGCTGCAAAATCACATAAGTTAAACATTAAGGCTCATGCAGAACAGCTATCGGATTCGAAAGGCGCCAAACTAGCCGCTAAATTTGGTGCATTGTCGGTTGATCATATAGAGTATCTTGCACCATGTGATGTTCCGGCTATAAAGCACGCTGATTCGGTTGCCGTGTTGCTTCCAGGGGCTTTTTATTGTTTGAATGAAACCCAAAAACCACCGGTTGCAAGCCTAAGGGAAAACAATATTCCTATTGCCATTGCTACAGATCTTAATCCAGGTAGTTCGCCAATCGCCTCATTGTTAACGGTAATGAATATGGCATGTGTATTGTTTGGACTCACCCCACAAGAAGCGCTGTTTGGCGTAACTGTTAACGCCGCTAAAGCACTTGGTATGACGAACAAAGGCTGTATAGACCAAGGTATGGATGCCGATTTATGTTTATGGGAAATAAGTCACCCCTCAGCACTTTCTTATGGCATAAATCAACACAGGCCAATTGCAAAATGGATTGGCGGATCTATGGTGCCAACAAATAAACATGTCTGATTTAAATACATCTTATATTTGGCACGGTAGAGAAGACCTTGAAGACGGAACAAAAGGCCTGCGCTGGCATCAAGTCATTAAGAAGACTAATCAACACTTTGTGGGCACCAGTGCTTGCACCTTAGTTGGGTTTGAATGCGATACTGGTGTAGCGGCAAACAAAGGCAGAACAGGCGCATCGCAAGGTCCAATGGCTATTCGCGATGCTTTGTCAAACATGGCTTGGCATGGTAGCGCCAGTAATATAGGCTTGTTGGATCGCGGAGACGTTATCACCACAAGTACCTTAGAACATGCGCAGCAATCTTTTGCTAATCAAATTGAAGCAAGCCTAGCAACCAGCGAGTTGGTCATTGGCATCGGCGGCGGCCATGAAATAGCATGGGGCAGTTTTCTGGGATTAGAACAACATCTGCGTAAAAAATTGCCCCTAGGAAAACCAGCCAAAAAGATAGGCATAGTTAACTTTGATGCTCATTTTGATCTTAGAGTACCTTCTCCATCAGCTAGTTCAGGCACACCATTTAGACAAATAGCCGAACATTGTATTAGCACGGGACAAACTTTTGATTATGCCTGTATTGGTGTTGCACAACCGTATAATACGCGGGCTTTGTTTGAATATGCTAAGCAGCTAAATGTACGTTATTTGTTAGATATAGACTGCACAGTCGAAGCCGCAAAAGAACTGTTAAAACCAATGCTCTTAAACGTAGACGAACTCTACGTTACTATTTGCCTAGACGCCTTCCCAGCCTCAATTGCACCGGGCGTAAGCGCGCCTTCGAGTCTAGGCATTTCGCCCCAATTCGTTATTCAATTAATACGGTGGTTGGTCGATTCACAACAAAGCTTACACTACCATTGGCAACTAGCAGACATTGCTGAAATGAATCCGAAATTTGATATTGGAAATATAACCGGAAAACTTGCGGCGAGGCTAATTTTTGAAATACTTGCTTGTCACTTAAAGGCCGCACAAGAAATAGTTAATATTACCCCCGCCCCCCTTTGATGTAATCGGCCAATAGTAATACAGGCCAACTTACAAGCTTATGGTTTACCAAGCACACACTTTCTATAGCGCTTGGTTAGTCTAGCGAGTCTCAATCTGTCTTGTATCAAACTAAACAATGGGGAGGCATCTTGCTTTGCTCCTTTTAATTTACCAATCCGTTGTAGCTGTCGTCTTACTAGCGCCATAGTAGCCAATGCCGACAAGGTTTTGTTTTTCCAATTAACCTTAGGCGTAAATGCGACCACCTCGGGATCAGATTTCCACACTTTAACTAAATCACTGTGATACGCCATGGCGCTAGCAATACCTACCAAATCGATATGTTCATTAACAACTTGATTGGCAACCGCAAGGCGACTTATTCCGCCTGTGATCATTATTTTAAGTTTAGTTTGTGTAGCAATCAATTTAGCAAATTCCAAGAAATATGCTTCGCGAGATAGAATATGTGCATCATCGCTACGTCCTTGCATCGCAGGGGCCTCATAACTACCACCAGACAGCTCAACAAAGTCGATATTTGTCGCTTCTAATTGTTGCACAACAAATATCGCGTCGTTAATGTCAAACCCGCCGCGCTGGAAGTCTGCTGAGTTAAGCTTTACAGAAACTGAAAACTTGGAAGACACAGCCGTTTTTACACTATTCACAATATCTATTAACAACCGTGAGCGGTTTAAAATTTCGCCGCCCCACTTATCAATGCGTTTATTCACCAGCGGTGATAAAAACTGTGATAGTAAATAACCATGGGCGGCATGAATTTCAACACCATCAAAACCAGCTTCTTCAG
>JBLHMY010000002.1:0-33041 GCA_047621065.1 Glaciecola sp.
AGAACACTAGGTGAGTCAAATACCTCATGATGTATAACAACTTATTATGAAGACCGCATTGTAACAACGAGATAGGTTCATTTCACAAAGTCCTCATACTTGATTATTTTCAATAGCTTACTATTTTTTAGGTGATAATTTCTACAACTTTTTTTGCGTTTACAATGCATGCATAGTAATCCCGCACGTCGTTTTCTTATAAATACATTAAAAACAATAACCTAGAGTAAAATTACAATTAAATCGGTGTGGTTACTATGCGTGCATTGTAACCACAAGGTCTAATCTAGCCTTAAGTGCAGGAATTAACTGGCCTGTAGGCCTGTTGTCACTTTTGTAAAATGCGGTTTACTAAACACTTTCAGTAGCCACACCATACAAACAAGGAGTCAATAATGGCTAATTCACCATTTTTAGAAAGCATTCGACATGTCATGAGAACAAAGCATTATTCAATACAAACTGAAAAAACGTATCTGTTATGGATAAAGCGTTTTATTTTATTTAATCAGAAACGTCATCCTAAAGACCTCGGCGAACAGGAGGTAACACAATTTCTGACACACCTTGCCGTCAATCGAGAAGTGACTTCATCTACACAGAACTTGGCATTGTGCTCTATTGTGTTTATGTATAAGCATATCTTCGAAAGGGAGTTAACGCTTCTACCCGATGCAGTAAGAGCTAGAGCACCTACGAGAGTCCCAACTGTACTTTCGCACAAAGAAGCCCTCTCTATCATTGGACTAATGCAACCCCAATATAAACTCATGTTTTCGTTGCTATATGGTAGCGGATTGCGAAAAACAGAGTTACTTAAGTTACGGATTAAAGATATCGACTTCGACGCTAAGACTGTATTTGTATTTCGTGGAAAAGGCGGTAAAGACCGCACCACGATGTTACCTAAAAAACTGATTGAACCACTAAAAGTACAGGTAGAAAAAGTACGCGGCATACACATGAAAGATATTGCTGAGGGAAGCGGGATGACAAGCTTACCGCCGAGCCTAGCAAGAAAGTACCCCAATGCTGTGAAAGAGTTTAAGTGGCAATACATATTCCCATCAACCACGCGCTGTGAACACCCTTATGATGGTTATTACTGTCGACATCATCTCCATAGTACAGCATTGGCAAGAGCCTTGAAGTTGGCTGTCAGAAAGTCAGGCGTGACAAAGCACGTTACTGCTCATACTTTTCGACACTCCTTTGCTACTCAATTGCTTATTTCAGGGGCAGATATTCGTACTGTGCAGGAATTACTGGGTCATAACGACCTAAGGACAACGCAAATTTATACCCATGTGATTGGACAGCATTCATCAGGGGCAATAAGTCCATTTGATATTGATTAATGTGTGCGAACGACTGTTCGCTTTTCTGTTTATGTGGGTCATTTTGATGAAACTAGGCTTTCAAAAATCTAACTTGCTCAGTAACTTTCCAAAGCCGGTCAATAATATTATGCGACGGTCTCCTTAGGCCGTGGAGCCGACCGTCAGAGATACATCCTCGACAATCCGCTTCTAGCTCTTGGCTGCCTTCAGACTTGCTATAAATCTAGTTTAAAATACTATCAGATTGGTTTGGGACTAATTAATATAATAAAAAAAGCGAACTTAATATAAGTTCGCTTTTGCATTAAAAGTCGAAAATCCCAATCTTTAATAGAATTCCCAAACTATGACTATCGTTCCCAATCTATAATATCGCTGATCAACTACTCAGCAAAATCTCTATAACTATCCAAATCAGGACAGCTACAAATCAAATTCCTATCACCAAACACGTCATCAATTCTGTTCACCGTTGGCCAAAACTTATCGGCAGCAACTGCGGCCACCGGGTAAGCGCCTAGCTTACGAGAGTAGCTTCGATTCCAGTTTTCGTCAATCATGTCGGCAAGAGTATGCGGGGCATGGTGCAGCGGGTTGTCGGTTGCATCCCATTCACCGCTTTCTACTTTTGCAATTTCTTGGCGAATACACACCATGGCTTCAACGAATCTGTCTAGCTCAACTTTTGCTTCCGATTCTGTAGGCTCTATCATAAGCGTTCCGGCAACGGGGAAACTCATGGTAGGTGCATGAAAACCATAGTCGTTTAAGCGCTTGGCTATATCTACTTCAGTCACGCCACTGGCTTCTTTTAATGGCCGTAGGTCAATGATACATTCGTGTGCTATGCGGCCGTTACGACCGGTATAGAGAATTGGGTAGTGCCCTTCTAGTTTTTTAGCAACATAGTTAGCAGTTAAAATCGCAACTTCTGTGGCCTTTTTAAGGCCGTCGCTACCCATCATTTTTATATACATATAGCTAATAGGTAAAATAGACGCACTGCCCCAAGGCGCAGCTGAAACCGCGCTGTTATTGCCTAAATCGTCGTTGGTACCGGCTGCTTTTAAGGTAAATAAGCTGTGGCTGGGTAAAAAAGGTGCAAGATGCGCTTTAACCCCTATTGGACCCATACCCGGGCCGCCGCCGCCATGAGGAATACAAAACGTTTTGTGCAAGTTAAGGTGAGATACGTCACTGCCAATAAGACCGGGGGAAGTAATGCCCACTTGCGCGTTCATGTTGGCGCCGTCCATATATACCTGGCCGCCGTGTTGGTGAACAATGTCACAAATTTCGCTTACCGCTTCTTCATATACACCGTGGGTTGACGGATAGGTGATCATGGCGCAAGCTAAATTGTCTCGCATTTCTTCAGCCTTTGCACGTAAGTCGTCTAAATCAACATTTCCTTTTGCGTCGCAGTTTACCACCACTACCTTTAAGCTGACCATTTGCGCCGACGCTGGATTAGTACCGTGAGCAGACTGCGGTATTAAACATATATTTCTATGGCTTTCACCGCGGCTGGCATGATAGCGCTGAATGGCTAACAATCCAGCATATTCGCCTTGGGCACCTGAGTTTGGTTGCATAGAAAGCGCGTCGTAACCGGTAATGTCAATTAACCATTCACTTAACTCGTCAAGCATTTTGGTGTAACCCTTTGCTTGGTCAAGCGGCGCGAAGGGGTGAATTTGACCGAATTCAGGCCATGTTACCGGTATCATTTCTGCCGTTGCGTTTAGCTTCATAGTACAAGATCCTAGTGAAATCATAGAATGATTAAGCGCTAGGTCTTTGTTTTCGAGGCTTTTGATATAACGCAGCATTTCTGTTTCAGAATGGTAGCTGTTAAATACCGGGTGCGTCATAAAGTCAGTAGTACGGGCAAGCGAAGCAGGAATTGAAGTGCTTCCATTGGCAATAATGTGTGCGTCTAATACTGCTACATCTAGGCCGTGTCCTTCACCTAGCAGCACGTCAAACAAATCGGCAACGTCTTGGCGAGTGGTGGTTTCATCTAGTGAAATACCCACTTTGCCGTTTAAATCTGTACGCAAGTTCATTTCCTTTTCAACCGCAGCGGCAATAGCGCTGTCTTTGTTGGAAAGGTTCACGCACAAAGTATCAAAAAACGTGGTGTGGGCTAATTCTGCGCCTTTTTGAGTTAAGCCCATGGCCAGTATATCAGCGAAGCGATGAATGCGTTCAGCAATTGCTTTTAAGCCTTGTGGGCCATGATAAACCGCATAAAAACTGGCCATATTGGCAAGCAATACCTGTGCAGTACAAATGTTTGAATTGGCTTTTTCACGGCGAATATGCTGCTCGCGAGTTTGCAGCGCCATGCGCAGTGCAACCTTACCGCGAGAATCTTTTGAAACACCAATAATACGCCCAGGTAAAGAACGCTTATAGGCGTCGCGAGTGGCAAAAAATGCGGCATGTGGGCCACCATAACCCATAGGTACGCCAAAGCGCTGGGCACTGCCCAAAGCAACATCGGCGCCTAGTTCGCCTGGCGGCGTAATTAGGGTCAATGACAACAAGTCAGTAGCTACAGCCACTATGCCTTTATTGGCCTGCACGGCGGCTATTACTTCACGAATATCAATAAGCTCGCCGGTGCTGGTAGGATATTGCAATAACGCGCCAAATACATTTGCGTTAGCAGCATCGCTTATATCGCCGTAAATAAGTTCAAAACCAAACATATCGGCGCGCGTTTTAAGAACGTCTTTTGTTTGTGGGTGAACATCGTTTGCAATGAAAAACGCGTTTGCGCCTTTATTTTTAGACACTCGCTTGGCTAATGCCATTGCTTCGGCGGCAGCGGTTGCTTCATCGAGTAAAGATGCAGACGCTAGCGGCAACCCCGTTAAGTCAATAGTGGTTTGTTGAAAATTCAATATAGCCTGTAAACGGCCTTGGGCAATTTCTGGCTGGTAAGGCGTGTACGCGGTGTACCAACCTGGGTTCTCAAGTACGTTGCGTAAAATAACATTGGGAGTAAAGGTGTTTGAATAGCCCATACCAATATACGAGCGGAAAATTTTATTTTCTTTGGAAATGGCTTTTAGCTCGGCTAATGCAACGTCTTCACGCTGCGCTTCACCAACGTTTAAGCCTGCAGAGCGAATACCCGCTGGTACCGTTTGCTGCATTAAGTCGTCTAATGAATCTGCACCCACAACATCAAGCATATCGGCGATTTCTTGCTGGCCCGGGCCTATGTGACGACGCACAAATTCATTTTGATTTTCAAGTTCCGACAATGTCGCCGGGGCGATTACTTTAGCAGCAATATTCATGACCTTTAACCTTTAATAAGAATACAAATTACGTCGCCACACCCGAAAGGGAAGCAACAAAATTTGATATTGTAAGTTTCTCGAATAATACCTAGCCGCAAGTGTAACGCGTGCGCTAAGACCAGTTTACACCGGTGTTATTCGTCTTCAATTACGCTAGCGTAAGCTTCAGCGTCAAGTAAGCCTTCAACTTCGTCAGGGTCTTCAGCTTTTATTTTAAATAACCAGCCTTCGCCAAAAGGGTCAGAGTTGACCAACTCAGGAGAGTTTTCAAGTTCTTCATTAACCTCAACAACTTCACCCGTAATTGGCGCATAAACATCAGACGCCGCTTTTACAGATTCGGCTACTGCACAATCTTCGCCAGTGGTAACGATGTCTCCAACGTCGGGTAAATCTAAAAACACCATATCGCCCAATAGGCCTTGTGCGTGCTCGGTAATACCCACTGTGAAAATACCGTTTTCATCTGTGCGCACCCATTCATGGGTAGTAACATAACGTAAATTGTTTGGAACATTGCTCATAATCTTTCCTAGAAGTTGTGGTTGTTGTTGACTATGTTTTTATTCTTTGTTGTTAGTACAACGCTAATATTGTTTGACTTACTCATTATCAGCAAGTAGCACTTAATCGTTTTACAGTACACTTTTTCCGTTGCGCACAAAACTAGGTTTAACAATTTCTACGTCTACCCATTTTTTGCGCATTTCAACTTGTACAATATTACCCACCGCAGCACCCGCACCTGCTGGTATTCTTGCCATTGCAATACTATGGCCTAAGGTTGGTGAAAAAGTACCCGAGGTTATTTTGCCTTCGCCGTCTGCTGTTTTAACCGTAAGACCTGCGCGCAATACGCCTTTGTCTTTAAATACTAAGCCAACTACCTTTTGAGTGCCCTGTGCTTTTTGTGTTTCTAGAGCAGAACGGCCCATAAAGTCACGATCGGTAGGCTCCCAAGTAATCGTCCAGCCCATGTTAGCCGCTAACGGCGAAACCGTCTCGTCCATATCTTGACCGTATAGGTTCATACCGGCTTCTAAGCGTAAAGTATCGCGAGCGCCAAGACCACAAGGCGCAACACCGGCAGCCAACAATCCGTTCCAAAACTCTACCGCACGCGCTTTAGGTACCATTATTTCGTAACCTGTTTCGCCAGTATAGCCTGTAGTGGCAATAAATAAATCTTCAGCTTGTACTCCATAAAAGGGCTTCATGCCCACCACCGCTTCTTTTTGTGCTTCGGTGAACAAAGTGGCTGCTTTTTCTTTAGCATTTGGGCCTTGAACCGCAATCATAGCAAACGCTGTTTGTTCATTTACAGCTACGTCAAACGACTCTGCAACCTTATTTAACCAGTTCAAATCTTTTTCTTTAGTTGCCGAATTTACCACCAGTCGATAATTGGTAGCGTTAAAGTGATACACAATTAGGTCGTCTACTACACCGCCCTGCTCATTCATCATCCCACTGTAAAGTGCTTTGCCTTTTTCAGCTAGCTTGGCAACATCGTTAGCTAGCAAATAGCGTAAATAATCTTTTGCTTGAGGACCGGTTACATCCACTATGGTCATATGCGATACATCAAACATACCGGCGTCGCGACGTACATTATGATGTTCTTCTATTTGTGAGCCATAGTTTATTGGCATATCCCAACCAAAAAAAGCGACCATTTTCGCGCCAGCAGCAATGTGTGCGGTATGTAGTGCAGTAGTGTTCATATGATTTCACCCAATAAGATTTATATTTGTAGTATAAATATACAAAGCTGAGCTAACAAATTAAAAGATTTAATGCTTACATTAATATTTTTAATGTATTAACCTTTACTGATTAACTAAACTAATATTTCTTGTCGCTTTTTTACCGCTTGCAATAAATATGGTTTGTTTGTGTATTTAAACTTTGAAAATATAAGGAACAGCATTTGTGAAACAACTCTCCTTAACCGTTTTACGCACCTTAGTAACCATTGTTGAAGTGGGCAATTTTAACCGCGCAGGCGAATTACTTGGACGTTCGCAGCCGGCCATTAGTTTACAAATAAAAAAGTTAGAAGGACAAGTAAACCGTAAGCTATTTACCAAGGTTGGGCAAAGCTATCAAATAAACAATGAGGGCAAGTGGCTATATAAAAAAGCAAAGCAAATGCTAGCCATTAACGATGATATTTTTCGCGAGCTTAGCAACGAAACTCTCAGAGGACGTATGCGCCTTGGTATACCCAGTGAATTTGCTTCGGCTTTATTGCCCAGTATTATAGGCGAATTCTCCCAGCGCTACCCAGACGTTTCGTTAGACGTCACCTCAGCGTTAAGTAAGCATTTGCTAGTCAGTAATCAAACAAAGCAATTTGATCTTATTTTGGCACTTATGCAGCCCTCAGGGCATTCTAGTGAAGCTGGTAGCGCCAGCACCGAAAATTCAGACCAACAAACTAATATAGAAATAATCCGCGAGGATGATTTGGTATGGATAGGCGACCCCAACAGAAGTTTACCAAGCGATTCTTTGTCACTTGTGCTGGCCCCCGACGGCTGTGTATACCGAAGCCGCGTAATAGCAGAGCTTAAACAACAAACTCAACCATGGAAAATCACCTACACCAATCCTGACTTTTACGGACTCATGGCGGCCATTAAACAAGGTTTGGGCATAACCGCCCTTGCCCGCTCTATTGTGCCTGAAGAACTCGAGGTTATTCGCGACAAACGCCTACCAAAGCTAGGCCGAATTAATATTTGCTTGATTAATCAAGACACTCAGCATCCTCAAGTAAGTCAAACACTATCAAGCTATATAAAAGCGCGAATTGGGCACTAAAGCCAATGTAAATTACTGCAAAGCGAAAACAAGCCCTCGAATGCTATTTATATAGCACAACGCTAGCCCTTAGTGATTTTAAGCACGCTGTGTGCTAATTTACACCTAGAAAAATTACCACTTATAATAAGAACAACACTATGCTTATAGTCACATCTATTAAATTTTTGCATGCCAACTTATTGCTTAGCTTAAAACGCTCATTTTATATTGTAGTTTGCACTTTATGCCTAATATCACCAGGCGTTGCCGCGCCGGGTGATAAAGCCCCGGCCCGACAAAACGACGAGGGCAAAGGTCCTTTCGCAGAATTGATTTTGCGGGGCGTGAATGTGATTACCGGCGAGGGTGCTCCTTTAAGAGGCCCTGTAGATATTGTTATTAACAACAACCGCATTACCAACATTGTAAGCGTAGGTTATCCGCAGGTTCCAATAAAAGCAATGCGTCCAAAAGCAGGGCCTAACACTACTGAAATGGATTTGACAGGGCATTATGTACTGCCTGGTTTTATTGATATGCACGGCCATATAGGCGGATCGGCCGACAATATTCCTGCCGAATATGTATTTAAGTTATGGCTGGCCCATGGCATTACTACTGTTCGTGAGCCCGGCAGTTTCAATGGCCTAGATTGGGTGCTCAACCACGTTAAACGCAGCAATGAAAACACTATTGTTGCTCCCCGTATTATTCCTTATTTAGGGTTTGGCATGGGTAACGAAAAACCTATTTCAACACTCAAGCAAGCGGTTGCGTGGGTGAAAAAGGCGGCTAAAAATGGCGCCCAAGGCATCAAGTTTTTTGGCAGTACACCTGAAATTATGCAGGCTGCTTTAATTGAAGCAAAAAAACAAGGTTTAGGCACTATGATGCATCATGCGCAGCTAAATGTAATGAGCATGAATGCGCTTGACTCTGCTCGCCTAGGCTTAACCACTATGGAACATTGGTATGGTTTACCCGAGGCATTGTTTACCCAACAAACCATTCAGCGCTATCCTACCAGTTACAACTATAACAACGAACAGCAGCGCTTTGAAGAAGCCGGCCGTTTATGGAAACAAGCAGCACCAAAAGGCAGTGAAAAATGGAAGGCGGTGCGCGATGAACTCATAGCGCTTGACTTTACCATTAACCCTACCATGACTATTTATCAAGCCAGTCGCGACTTAATGCGTGAACGCAACGCGGTATGGCACAAAGAGTATACATTACCAACACTAACCAAATTTTTCACCCCAAGCCGGTATGCACATGGTTCATATTGGTTTGATTGGACCACTCAAAATGAAATAGACTGGAAACAAAATTACACTATTTGGATGGACTTTTTAAACGACTTTAAAAACCACGGTGGCCGAGTAACCACCGGCTCCGACGCAGGCTACATTTATAAAATATACGGCTTTGCATTTATTAACGAATTAGAACTATTGCAAGAAGCGGGGTTTACGCCATATGAGGTTATTCAATCGGCCACTTTAAATGGCGCACAAGCATTGGGCATGGAAGACGATTTAGGCTCTATTACCATAGGCAAAATAGCCGACCTAGTTATACTTGAACACAACCCTTTACAAAATTTTAAACTCCTTTACGGTACTGGCCATTACCGACTAAACGATAACAATGAAGCGGTGCGCATGGGCGGCGTAAAATACACCGTTAAAGACGGGATTGTTTACGACGCCAAAGCACTCCTTAAAGACGTTCGAGAAATGGTTAAAACAGCAAAACAAACACAAGATTAAAATAATGTAATTGAAATGGCATGCTGTTTAAGCGAAAAAAGTGATCATTTTGATCAACATACAGTTATAGTTATAATACTTTAGTGTAATCACGCCGTATTTATATGCGGTTGCAGAACAGTCTGGAAGTAGCATGACTACAACAACTTTTTTTTCATCAAGGCTTAGCACGAGTTGGTTTTTGGTATTGGCGTTGGTTCTTTTTTCGTCGCTTGCAACAGCGCAGTGGCGCGGGGGCGATCGCCCCAAACTTGTAATTGTCGAAAAACTAAGCTTTGAATACGAAACAACCGTAATAGAGGCGGTGGGTACCGCGCAAGCCAACCGTTCAGTTACGCTTACCCCAAGCGTGTCTGACCAAGTCACCAGTGTGCGTTTTGTACCTGGGCAACTAGTTGAAAAAGGCGAAATAGTAATATCGCTAGACGACCGCCTTCAAGATATAGATTTAAAACGCACCCTTATTCGACTGCAAGATACTCAACGAAATTTTAAGCGAGTGCAGCAAAGCGTGGCAAAAGGAGCGGTTACCGCGCTTGAGTTAGACGACGCTGAAACAGCTGTGAAACTTGCTGAAGTAGCCCATCAAGAAGCAAAAGAAAACAAAGAAGACCGTTTAGTGCGCGCTCCGTTCAACGGCATTGTAGGCTTAACCGACGTTGAGGTTGGCGAGCGTATTTCACCGCAAACAGAAATAACCACCCTAGACGACCGCGAATCGTTGTTTGTAAACTTTATGGCACCTGAGCTCGCGGTAGCATATTTAATGAAAAAGCCAGACGTTCTTTTGCAGCCATGGACCAATCGTAACATTAGTTTGACAGCGAAAATCACAGAATTAGATTCACGCGTAAACACCCAAGACAGAACCATAAAGGTGCGCGCTTTACTCGAAAATAAATTGGACCAATACCGTCCCGGCATGAGTTTTAGAGTCACGCTAAATGTGCAAGGCGAACGCTACGTAGCCATTCCTGAAGCCGCATTGTCGTGGGGCGCAAACGGTGCATTTGTGTGGTTAGCAAACGACAACAAAGCAATGCGGGTTCAGGTAAACGTTGAACAACGCCTTCGCGGCAGAATATTGGTGTCGGGCGCACTAAGTGATAGCGAAATATTAATTGTTGAGGGCATTCAAGGCCTGCGCGATGGCCAAGCACTCAATATCCAAAACCCAAGCGATATAGGGTTATCTGAGGCTAGCGCAAAGAAAACCAAAAGAACCCAAGAGGCCGCGGGCTGATGTTTAAAAACTCGCTGTTTAAAGACGACCTGCCGTCACTTTCAATTAGACGCCCGGTATTAATATTGGTCATAAACTTACTCATAGTCACCGCAGGCATTGCGGCACTTTATGGATTGGAAGTGCGCGAATTACCCGACGTTGACCGTCCAATTATTACTGTGTCGGCGAGTTATCCTGGCGCTGCACCTGAAACTGTAGACTCGGAAGTAACCAGTCGCTTAGAAGGCGCTGTAGCAAGAGTGAGTGGCGTGAAAACCATTCGCGCGAATAGTGAAGAAGGCAGCAGCAGAGTTAGGGTCGAATTTCGACCGGGAATTAATATTGAAGATGCCGCTAACGAAACACGCGAGTCGGTATCGCGTATACAGCGTAGGTTGCCTAATGAAGTTGAAAACATATCTGTAATAAAGGCTGACAACGACGCACAAAGCGTTGTAAATATTGCAATTTCAAGCAGTAAACATGATTTAGAAACCCTAACTGACATTGTAGAAACAGATCTTGCACCGTTGTTTTTGAATATTCCTGGAGTTGCAGATGTAAATCTTGATGGCGATCGCCAGCGCGTGCTCAGAGTAAGCGTTGACAACTTAAGGTTAGCCAGTTTTCAAATATCTATTTCGGATGTTGCGGCAGCTCTTGCTACTGCGCCATTTGATGTGCCCGCTGGCAGCATCCGTTCTACCGACCAAGAACTAATTGTGCGCGCCGATGCATCGTCTGTAAATGAACAAGACGTGCGCGATATTGTTATTAAAGGTGATGTTAGAATTGGCGATGTAGCCAACGTATATTTTGGGCCAGCAGACTTACGCAGCATTGTGCGCCTAGATGGCAAGCCTGTTATTGGATTAGGTATTATTAGACAAGCTCGTTCAAATACCATTGAAATTTCAGATGAAGTATTAGTGATGGTAGAAGGCCTGCGCAACCGCTTCCCCGACCTAGAAATGACCGTCACCTCAGACGACGCTGAATTTATTAGAGACTCCGTAGATGAAGTGCTGCAGTCCTTATTGTTTACTATTGCTTTGGTAATCATCACGCTTTGGGTGTTTATTGGCAAGTTCAGAGCAACACTTATTCCGGCGTTGGCAATTCCCGTATCGTTGATAGGTTCATTGGCAATACTGTGGGCCTTAGGTTTTTCGCTTAATATTTTAACCTTACTTGCACTCGTTCTGGCCACGGGCCTGATAGTAGACGACGCAATTGTAGTATCAGAAAATATACATCGCAGGCGTGCTGCCGGCATGGGCGCGCGCGCCGCCGCTGTAATTGGCACGCGAGAAGTGTTTTTCGCTGTGGTAGCAACCACCGCAGTACTAGTAGCGGTATTTGTGCCTATTGCGTTTTTACCCTCTACCGCTGGGCGCTTATTTAGAGAGTTTGGCGGCGTATTAGCCGGAAGTGTTATTATTTCGTCGTTTGTAGCCCTGTCTTTAGTACCCGCACTTACCGCTAAAATACCTGCTATAGATATGTCTAAACAGAAAAAACCCAACATATTAAGTCGTTTTGGCACCGCTTGTGTAAATGGCTATGAACGTTCACTGCATTTTGTACTGCGCTTTTCAGTGCCGGTAGTTGTAGTTTGTTTATTAGTAGCAACAGGTTCTTACTTTGTATTTAATACTTTAGAAAACCAATTACTGCCAACCGAAGACAGAGGCGTGGTGAGAATATTTGCACGTGGGCCCGACGGAACTGGGGTTAATTTTATGGATCGCCAAGCGCTAAAAACAGAAGAACTTTTGCTGCCCAATATTGACCAAGGCGAAATTGCTTCTATTTACACGGTGGTGGGTAGGTGGGATCCTAATGTTCTGTTTATTACCGTGCCCTTGGTTAATTGGGAAGACAGGCAGCGCACGCAACAACAAATTATAGACGAGCTAAGACCAATGCTGTCGCAAGTAGCCGGTGCACCTGGACGAGCATTTGGGGCCAACAGCTTAAATTTACGAGGTTTTGGCGGCGGTTTTGAAATGGCATTAACCGGAGACAACTATTTTGAAATTTATCAAGCCGCGCTAGAATTTGCTAAAAACATTGAAGATACTATGCCTGAACTTGGTCGAGTTGAGGTGTCGTACGAGCCCAACCAACCCCAGTTGCGGATTAATATTGACAGGCGTCGGGCTGAACAACTAGGCGTAGAATTTAGTGACATATCACGCACTTTGCGCGCCGCCATTAATGGCGATGACATAGTCGACCTAAATGTAGGAGACCAAGCAGTTCCCATAATATTACAAACCGATACCCGCAACTCCCTTGATCCATCCAGCTTACTTAATTTGTACGTTAGCTCTAGAACAGGCGGCTTGGTGCCACTTTCAAGTGTTGCATATGTTACAGAAGAGGGCGTGGCTGCTGAGTTAGAGCGGCATGCCCAGCGCCGCGCCATTGAACTAGAAATGGACTTGCCAGCGCAAATAACCATTGAACAGGCAGTAACCGGTATTAGAGAGTTAGCCAACAACACCCTGCCCGCTGGCATTGGCGTAGTGTTTTTAGGAGAAGCCCAAACCTTCCAAGAAACAAATCAAGAAGTGATGCTCACCTACATACTCGCATTTTTAATTGTATTGTTAGTATTAGCGGCTCAGTTTGAAAGTTTCAACAGCGCATTTGTAGTTATGCTTACCGTTCCTTTTGGCATAGCTGCAGCAATATACGCCTTATATTTTACCGGCACAACGGTCAATATATATTCGCAAATTGGTTTGGTGATGCTAATAGGGTTATTAGCCAAAAACTCGATTTTACTCGTAGAGTTTGCCAATCAGTTACGCGACCAAGGCATGCAGGTAAAAGAAGCTATAATTGAAGCCGGTAAGGTAAGGCTTCGCCCTATTATGATGACCTTGGTGTCAACTATACTGGGTGGTTTACCGTTAATATTGTCAAGCGGCGCTGGCGCTGAAGCTCGTAATGCAATTGGTTGGGTAGTGTTTGGCGGACTTGGTTTGGCGGTTGTGTTTACGCTATTTTTAACGCCTGTACTCTATTACGCTTTTGCGCGATTAAGCAAACCAAAAGCAGATGAAGCGATTCAACTAAACAAAGAGCTAGAGGCGGCAGAACAGCAAATTTAACTGCCTACGAGCTTTACTAGTCCTCATTTATTGAGGCTATATTGATAATTCGCTTATTGAGTGTTGTGCCTATATGTAAACTATTGCTTAGCCCTTAAGTAACAAGATAATAAGTATACATTATATTATTTCGCGTTGTATTTGCGTGATATCAACAAAAAAGTCACTTATTCTAACCAAAATGGGTAAAATGCTGTATATTCCGCACTCAATTTTTGAGTGTAGTCAGAGTTTATTAAGCTTTTATACTGTCAAAAACCTAAATTGCTGCCGAACTGCTACACAGGACACCACATGAAATTTTCAACTTTAGATTTAGCCGAGCCCATTCAAAAAGCACTTACCGCCTGCGGTTACTCTGACATGACCGGTGTGCAAGAAAAAACTATTCCGGCGGCTCGCCGTGGTCAAGACTTGCTGGTACATGCACAAACCGGCACCGGTAAAACAGCCGCTTTTGCTTTGCCTATTTTGCAGCAAATGCTAGACACGCCTAAAGTTACTATTTCATGTAGTCCACGAGCACTTATTTTGACACCCACCCGCGAGCTTGCCGAACAATTAGCGGCTGCATTCACACTATACGGGCAATTTACTACAATTAGTGTTACTGCCTTATACGGCGGCGTAAAAATGGGCGGACAAACGAGTAAACTCAAAGTTGGCACCGATATTCTTATTGCCACGCCAGGTCGCCTGCTTGAGCATATGGCCCTGAATAATGTGACGTTAGCCAACGCAGAATTCGTAGTACTTGATGAGGCCGACCGTATGCTAGACATGGGCTTTATTGCAGACGTAAGTAATATTATGCAGCACACGGCTAAAAAGCGTCAAACTTTGCTGTATTCAGCCACAAGCTCTGCTGCGGTGAATGAGTTATGCCACAAAATACTCAAGAATCATAAAGAAGTTCGCGTAAGTAAAATAAACACAACGGCTGACACCGTAAATCATATTATGTATCCGGTTGAAGAGTCGAAAAAAATCGATTTATTTAAAACCTTATTAAAAGAACAAAACTGGTTTCAAGTGTTAGTTTTTACCAGCACCAAAGAACAAGCAGACCAGTTAATGGGCGCCCTCAAGCAAAGTAAAATTGATGCTGCGGTGTGTCATGGTGATAAAAGCCAAGGCTCACGCCGTCGTGCGCTAGCCGATTTTAAATCAGCCAAATTACAAGTGCTTATAGCCACAGAAGTAGCTGCACGTGGTATAGACATTCAAGGGCTAGACTACGTGGTTAACTATAACTTGCCTTACTTGCCCGAAGATTATGTTCATCGAATTGGTCGCACGGGCCGGGCGGGTAGTTCAGGCAATGCAATATCGTTTGTGAGCCGCGAAGAAGAGCGCACCGTAAATCGTATTGAAGCACTTATAGGTGCACCCATTAAGCGCGTTGTTAAGAAGGGCTTTGAAGTAAGCGACCGTCAGAGTTTGCTAAAAAGCATCTCAAAAAACCGCCGACCTAGTAAAACTAACAAGGTGACCAATACCGAAATTACCGGTAACAAAGCTAAAACCCGCAAACCGGGCAAGCCAAAATCGTAACGGCATTATACAAACCCGCGCTGCTTAACTAGCTATATACAGCGCGGTATTGATGGCAAAAAGCTCGCGCCAAATATTCTATGTCTTTTTGAACGCTCTTTACCACAATTGCGTACAAATCACAGATACTACTCATACACTTTAATGTGTACTACTAATTACCCCAATGGAGATTAAACATGACTAATTTTAAAACCGCATTGTTAGTAACGTCTGTTTGCGTTTTAGCGGCTTGCTCGCAGTCAACACCCCCTGACGCAAGCGTATTTGAACGCAACATACTTACCTCAACAGGTGATACATTAGGTACGCTTTCTTTAATAGATCTTGGTGAAGACGGCACCCAAGTAACCATAAGCGTTAGCGGTCTTGATGGTGCCGGCAGCCACGCCATGCATTTTCATGAGTTTGGTCTGTGTGAAGCGCCTGGTTTTACATCTTCAGGCGGCCATAAAAACCCCATGAATAAGTCACATGGTAAGCTCTCAGACGATGGTCCACATGCAGGCGATATGATGAATATAGAAGTTGGCACCGACGGCACCGGCACGCTAACCGTTATTAATGAATATGTTTCCATTAATGGCGATCACGGACTACCTGCTCTGCTAGATGATGACGGTACAGCGTTTATTATTCACGAAATAGCAGACGATTTCATTACGCAGCCAACGGGTGCCGCCGGCAGTCGCATAGGATGCGCGGTTCTGTAAGCATTTTACTTGCACCAACTAAGCATGTTAACTACCCTGAATAGGTAACCAAAAAACATCATTATTACCTGTAATGGTGTTTTTTTCTTTAAAGATTTTGTTGCCAGTAAATTACTACGGTATAAAGTATTTTTTAATTCACCCTACTTATCACCCTACTTATCACCTTATTTACGCGCCTCACTTACCTAATGTTAACCGTATATAATGATTTGACTAACCATTGCAAGGTTCAGTGCTGCCAGTTACACAATGGACGTTAAAATGCATACCTTTTAAGTATAGCAATGTAAAAATGTGTACATCAATTGATATTGAGTTTAGCCAACAAATGTACTTACATCCATAAAATAAAAGTTGAAACCAAGAATCAATACAACCATATAAAATCATTATTAATGGCTACATCTGCCTACATTGCTAGGTTTTACAACATTTTCACCAAACTGATCGCACAGGCAGTTACGGTAAAGAATCAACAGTGTAAGCTATGAAAGTCGGAAAATATCACGGAAGACTGACTGACAAAATTAGTGAAGAAAGGGCTAAAAACCGGGTAAAAAGAGACCTACCTAATTATATTGGCGAAGTAAGGGCTTTAAAACTAATGCTTTTAATTCAATGATTTAACTGTAAAGATATTTTAAAAACCCATTTTTTGTGTCAAATCCAACACTAAGGTATGCGCTCGCATACTTCACAAAGTCATTTTCCGTCTTATAATCATTTCGAGGTTGAGGCAAACCAATTTACAAAAAAGCAGTTTACCATAACCACTTTAACTAACTTTAATAACCATGCACTAAATTGCGTTCTACGACGCTCGGAGAAATAAAATGAACATGACTAACATGAATAAAGCGACTCAAAAAGGTTTTACATTAATCGAATTAATGATTGTGGTTGCAATCATAGGTATCCTTGCTGCAATTGCATTGCCTGCTTATCAAGGTTACACAGACAAAGCAAAGTTCACTGAAGTAATTAACGCAACCGCTGGTGTTAAAGCTGGTGTTGAAGTGTGTGGACAAGTGAATGGTTCCTTAGACGGTTGTATATCTGGTTCAAACGGCATCCCTGCTGCAGTTACAGCCGGTGACACTGCTGCTCCTGCTGATAAAATAGTAAATTTATCAGTTGGTGCTAACGGCGTGATTACCGCAGTATCAAGTGGTAGTGCACGTCTTAACGGCACTACCGGTGCTCAGATGGTACTTACTCCTACTCTTGCCGACGGCAGATTAACGTGGACTCAAGCATGTACTCCAGACACCTTTTGTACTACAACTACTCCTGCTGCATAATAGCAGACAGTTTTTAAACAAAGCGTCGTAAAGCCCAGAATACCTGGGCTTTTTTATGTTTAAGGTTTATATGAGTAAAGTTAAGTATTGGTAAATGAATAGAAGCTTTTGAAATAGCATGCCTGTAGCCTGCAAAACATCAATGAAGCTGTCAAACTAATTTACCAATTTAGCAAGCATCAGTCATTACTGTGTAAACTATCGTTCAACCCGCCCCATGTTGATGCATCAGTTACAATAGCTTCAACCGACCCAGATTGACTATTTCTACGAAACAACAAACCAGACATACCCGATAATTCTCTGGCAGCAACTACCCTACCATCTGGTGTTTTTACTTTTGTGCCGGCCGTAACGTATAAACCCGCTTCTACAATACATTCGTCGCCAAGCGATATGCCTATGCCAGCGTTTGCGCCTACAAGACTTCTTTCGCCAATTGAATTAACTTGTTTACCACCGCCTGAAAGTGTACCCATAATAGAAGCGCCCGCACCAATGTCAGAATTTTTACCCACCACTACGCCGGGGGTAACTCTGCCTTCAACCATAGAATCACCCAAGGTACCGGCATTGAAATTCACAAAACCTTCGTGCATAACGGTTGTACCTGAAGATAAATGCGCGCCTAATCTAACCCTGTCAGCATCGCCTATTCTTACCCCTGGTGGTATAACGTAGTCTGTCATACGAGGGAATTTATCAATAGAAGTTACCGCTAGCTGATGGTGTTCATTGGCAATTAGGCTGCGAAGTTCATCAACTCTTGTTGGTAATACAGGCCCTGCAGAGGTCCATGCTACGTTGTTTAATAGTCCAAATATGCCGTCTAAGTTTTGTCCATTTGGCTTAACTTCACATTCCGACAGTAAATGCAGTCGCAAATAAGCTTCTTCGGCACTTTGTGCTGGTGAGTCTAAAGATTCAATGTCAACGGTCACAAAATCGCTTTTAATAATGCCTACCTTTAAGGCTAGGCAGCTTCTTTGTAATTTTTTGTTGTCGCGTGGAAACCAAACGTCAATGGTTTTACCACTTATTGAATCTGTATATCTATGCCCTGTACGACTAATTTTCATTGTTTACCTTTCAATATTGTTATTTTATATTTTTAAAGAAGTGGGGAGCCTAATAAATGCAAACGTTTTATCTGCCGTTTATGCAACAGTCATCGCTTGTGCTGCTGTTAACCCATAGCTTGGGTTATAAAAAACGCTTTTACACCCGGTAATTTGCTTGCTCCCAACAAACCGATATTTCTCGCAAGCTTTTTAAGCGGCTGTTGACCATCAAATAATTGCTTAAACCCTTCCATAGTAGCAACCACTTTTAGCGCTTCAGCTTTACGACAGCGCTCGTATTTGCGCAGCATACTAACCTCGCCCAGTGTGTCTTTGTGCTCACAAACAATATCTAGCATGGTTTGTACGTCAGCCAAGCCTAAGTTAGCGCCTTGTCCCGCAAGTGGATGAATAGTGTGAGCAGCGTCGCCGATTATCGCAATATGTTTACAGGTCCATTTATTTGCGTAACGCATACGTAAAGGAAAGCTAACGCGCTGGGTATTTAGGTGAACCTTGCCATAGTGATTGTTAATTGCAACTTGCAGGGCTTTTTCAAAATCACGGTCATTTAAGGCCATTAACTTGGCGGCTTGATTACTTTGCTGCGAAAATACAATGGACGACTGATGTGCATCGGGCAGGGGTAAAAATGCAAGCGGACCAAATGGCGTAAACGCCTGTCGAGCAGTTTTGTTATGTGGGAACTGCGCCGTAACGTTGGCCACAATAGCATGATGATCGTAATCCCAAAACGTATGCGTAAAACCAAAGCTGGCGCGTACTTTACTGTTGGCACCGTCGGCACCTATTAACAGCTTGGCTATTGCATTAAATGATGTATCGTCGTTTAGCGATATCTTTGCATGCGCGCCATCGGCAAGGGTGTGTAAATCACTAACACGTGCGTTAAAATAATAGTTAACATTCGGATACGTTTTAAGCTGTTCAAATAATGCCACATTTATTATATCATTTTCAATAATATGGCCTAAAGCTTCCTTTGCTTTACCTATACTGGGTACTGAATTTGTGTCAAAAATAATGTCGCCAAAACCATCGGCATCCCAAACATGCATATGTGTATAGGGCTGCATTCGGGCAATTTTATGCCACACATCCAAGCCTTTCAACAAAGCCTCGCTAGCAGAACTAATAGCACTTACTCTGGCGTTAAACACCGGCGCTTCGTCACTATGTTTAACTTCAGCTTGCTTGGGCTCTTTGACCGCATCTACAAGCGCAATATTTAAGCCCTGTTTGGCCAAGCCAATGGCTAAGGTTTGGCCTACTATGCCGGCGCCTACAATAATAATGTCGTATGCTTTAGTCATGCGTTTTTCGTAGCCTCGTAGCAAATTGCGCAAATTGTTATTTAAGTATGCCGCTTTTGTTTATTGTCAACAAAGTAAAACTTTGAGCAGCAACTAACCATATGATATTGCATGAACATTAGCGCTTAGCCATAAATGCTTCAATGTCTTCAACGGTTTTGGGCGTATTGCGCGTCAACACTTCGTTACCCTTAGCGGTAATAACTATATTGTCTTCAATTCTTACGCCTATGCCTTTGTACTTTTCAGGTACGTTGGCTTTGGTGCTAATATAAATGCCTGGCTCTACCGTCATTACCATGCCCTTTTCCAGCACTTTATCGCTACCATTGTCTTTGTAGTTTCCTACATCGTGTACGTCTAGTCCTAAGTAATGTCCCAATCCATGCATAAAGAAAGCTTTGTGCGCCTGGTCTTCTATGCAGCTTTGTAGGTCGCCTGTTAATATGCCTAAGTCTAGTAAACCTTGGGTGATCATAAAAACCGCAGTTTGCATTGCTTCGGCAATAGTACGCCCGGGCTTGAGTTGGTTTATGCATGCTAGTTGCGTGCTTAATACTAAGTTATAAATTTCTGTTTGCGCGGGACTAAAGCGGCCATTTACAGGAAATGTACGAGTAATATCAGCAGCGTATCCTTGATATTCGCTGCCAGCGTCAATTAACACAAGATCGCCGTCAAGCAATACATCTTTGTTTTCTATATAGTGTAAAACGCAGGCGTTTTCACCGCCCCCTACAATGGTGTTGTAAGCAGCGTAACGAGCCCCTTGCATGGCAAAACTATGCAATATTGTTGCCTCTAACTGATATTCATATACACCTGGCTTGCATAAGGCCATTGCTGCTTTGTGTGCCTTACATGATATATCTGCACTTTGTTGCATAAGCGAAATTTCTTGTGCCGATTTTATTAAGCGCATTGCATGAACAAGTTGGCTTACGTCTACAATTGAAGAAGGGGCTTGTTTAGATTGTTTAGGCGCATTTTTGCATATAGCCATTGCACTTTGTACAAGGTCATCTGCATGAAGGTTTTCACTTAATGAGTAAAACAAGTAATCGTGGCCGTCTAGCATATCAGGCAAAATTTCGTCTATATCCTCTATGGAATAGGCTGTATCTACTAATAAATTTTTTGGCGCGTCGGTGATGCCTAATCGGCGGCCGTGCCATATTTCGGCACTGTCGTCTTTGGGACGCAAAAACAGCGTTGACTGATGGGTACTAGATTGTGAATTGGTAAGCCCTTTATTTGACAGTACTAAAAAACAATCTGGCTCATTAAATCCTGTTAAATAATAAAAATCGCTGTTTTGTCTAAACGAATATTCGGTGTCGTTGCTGCGCGTAACTTCTTGGGCGCTGGGTATTATAACAATAGCGTTTTTATTCACCATGCTATTTACAATACTCAGCAAACGAGCACGCCTTGCTTGAAATTGCGCGATGTCGATAGTTGTATTCATGCCTATTCTCTTTTAATGCAGTTTAATAGCTAGCTGGTAACAATGGCAACTAATGAACAGAAGGCGATTGCTGCCTTGAATCAATAAGCGATTTGCCCATTTCATTAAAACATAGCATGGCGCCTATTCGCACATATTCAAGTACTTCAAAGAAAGCTTGTTCTGATTCTTCGCTTTGCTCCATTGCTTCATCAAGTTTGGCTATATCACTAAAGTCTTCCAAGGCTTCTTTTGCTTCAGCTGAACAGCTTGTAAGGTCATTTTGATGTAAACCAAAGCCAAGTAAAAAGCCTTGCACCCAATTGACAAAAGCAGCACCGCGATCATTAATCGGCATGGCATCGTCTGGAAGGCAAAGTTTCAGAGCAAAATCGGCTTCAATAAATTCTTGGCATACTTTGTCAAACATTTTTTCAATCAGAGTTTGCGCCTTTGCCGGTATAATATCGCCTTGATTAATTACATCAGCAAGCGCTTGAATCCACTCTTGGTCATCAATGTTCATTCCACCCGCTAGCATGCCACATAAAATACCCTGCACCTCCGACGCATCAACTATAATATTGTGCTGTTTTAGCATGTTGGTAAATAACTCGTAGCTTAATTCTGAAGATGCATCTTGATTGGTCACAGGCGACTCACTTTATTGATGAAAACTTGAGGGCAATAGCGTTATCGTAGCAAAGCGCGCGCAATTTTGAAACTAAAGTTAGTGCAGTTGTCACGACAACTTACCAAGCTTTTTAAAGAAAAGCATTTTGTGCGTGAATATGGCGTCTCGCTCTTTAAAGTCTTCGCGGTTTGTTGTAATATTCGTCTTCGCCGATGTTGTGATGCTTGTAGAATATTAGAGCAACATATATGACTAAAGCGAAATTGTAAAAGCAAGGTTTATTGCAGATAATGAAGGGGCGATTGGCTATCAACAAATCATCAGCCGGTTTTTCTTCACTACCAATGAACATCCTATGCTTCCTGGAATGTTTGCATGTACGTTTCATGTTCCTGGCCGATGCTATAACCTTAGGAAGTTGACTCGATTGCTTTTGTGCAAGCTCGACATGTATCGAGAAGCCTACGGCAGTGATGATACATCCGCCGTGTCCTATTCGGCGCACGGACGAAAAGCGTAAAGCGGCATTTTGGGAAGCACCACTTTTTTATAACCGGCATATTTAGTCAGTACTACGCAATGCTGAGCTCGTTATCACACAAAATTAGTTACTCAACTTTAGGAGTTGCCATGGCGGTCATTAACTTTGGTTCAATAAATATTGACCATATTTATACGGTTGCACACTTTGTTACCCCAGGCGAAACACTATCATCATCTAATTACCAATCGGTTCTTGGCGGCAAAGGCGCTAATCAGTCTATTGCTTGTGCACTTGCAAACGGCGATGTAAAGCACGTTGGTTCGGTGCATACGAATGACGCGTCTTTTATCGATATTTTAGATAAAGCGGGTGTAAACACCCAGTTTGTCGAAAAACAAGACAGCACGGCCACTGGCCATGCGATTATTCAGGTTAATAGCGACGGCGAAAACGCTATTGTACTTTTTGCCGGTGCCAACCATCAACTCAGCACGCAGCAAATAGATAATGTACTTAACAGCGCAAGCAAAGACGACTGGGTTTTACTGCAGAACGAAACCAATGCTATTGGCGACATTATTGATAAAGCCTCAGCCCTTGGGCTAGCAATTGCTTTTAACCCAGCGCCCATGACTCCTAACATTGCTACCTTGGCGCTTGACAAAGTAACGCTGCTATTTGTGAATGAAATTGAAGCAATGCAACTTACACAAACAGAAAACATTGACGATGCTGCACATATCATGCGTGAAAAATACCCTAATACCAAAGTCATTATGACCCTTGGTAAGGCCGGCGTGAAATACCTCTATAGGGGTGATGAAGTTAACGTAAGTGGCTTTAAAGTAGATGCCATTGATACCACCGCTGCCGGCGATACCTTTACAGGCTTTTTTCTTGCCACCTACATCAAAAACTTGGCCGCAAATATAAGCGACCCCGCATTAGCATTACTAAATGCCTGCGCGGCAGCGGCGCTTTGCGTAACCAAACAAGGTGCAGCGCCCTCTATTCCAAGTGCAAGTGAAGTAAATAACTTTTTAGCAAAATAACGACATAATTAAATATACCAAATCACACAAATTACCTTTTTGGATACACACATGACACACAAAATCATTCTAGATACCGACCCAGGTATAGACGACGCAATGGCAATATTTTTTGCCTTTCAAGCCAAAGAAATAGAAGTATTGGGCCTCACTACTGTGTATGGCAACGTGCCCGCCGCTATGGCTGCACAAAATGGTTTGGCTTTGGTCGAGCTTGCTGGGCTAGATATTCCTGTATGCAAAGGCGTTGCTCGCCCATGGGTTGGTGAAGAGTCTACGTATGCTCATTTTGTGCATGGCGATGATGGCTTTGGTAACATTGACCATCCGGACACTACGCGCACGCTTGACTCTCGTCCATCTGCGCAGTTTATTATAGATATGGCACGCAAACACCCTGGCGAAATTACACTTGTTGCGGTTGGACCATTAGGCAACCTAGCGTTAGCATTACGTTTAGAGCCGGCTTTACCATCATTAATCAAAGCCGTTAATATTATGGGCGGCGCTGCATTTGTGCCAGGGAATGTTACGCCCATAGCAGAAGCCAATATTTGGAACGATGCATACGCCGCTGAAATAGTATTTGCAGCCGACTGGGAAATCAATATGTTTGGTTTGGACGTCACCTACGATGTGCCTTTTAAGCCAGAATTTATTGCTTCATTAAAAACAGCCAATCCACTGTTAGGCGGGTTTGTGGCTAAAGCTTCAGAATTTTATTCAGACTTTTATTCACAGGGCAAAGAAGAACGCGTTTGTTTTTTCCACGACGCTTTCCCACTCGCTTATATTATGCACCCCGAATTGTTTGAACTGACCGCCGGACACATGCGCATAGGCACCGACAGTCTGCACCAAGGCCAAACAAGCTTTGCACCGCAAAACACGACTATGAGTCCGTTTTGGCTCGATACGCACATGGTAAATGTAGCAACTAAAGTTGACCACAGTGCATTATCAACCCTATTTGTTAACACCTACGCTTTAAAATAGTTAGCTTGGATTATGCAGGTTAAAGGCAACACTCAAGATGAACGCAAACAACTACGCCAGTCGTTTAGAAAAAAACGAATGGCACTTAGTGTTTGCGAGCAAGAAAATGCCGCGCATAATATAGTCACAACAGCCATTGAGCATAATTTATTAAGTGGCGTTAAACGCGTCGCACTGTATGTCAGCCAAGACGGCGAACTTGATACACAGTATTTAATACGCTATTTATGGGAGCAGCAAAAAGAAGTGTACCTTCCGGTACTGCATCCCTTTTGCGCAGGCTACCTTGTGTTTCTCGAATATAGCCAAACAAGTGCTATGAAACACAATAAATTTGGTATTATAGAGCCTATGTTAGACGTCACTAAATTGTGCCCCATTAACAAACTTGATGTTATTTTTACGCCTTTGGTCGTATTTGATGAAAAAGGTAATCGTATGGGTATGGGCGGTGGCTTTTACGACCGAACGTTGCAACATATGCCAGTTACCCGCGGTAATAACAAACAGTTAGCGGCAAATTCATCTATAAAACAGACGAAAATAATAGGCTTGGCGCATGATGTACAAAAAACCTTATCATTGCCTACCGAAGTATGGGATATTCCCCTGCCGGAAATTTTAACCCCGACTAAACTATATTCGTTTTAAAGGACTCAGCATGGACCAGAATCAAAAGAAACAGGCAGCCGCAGTTGCCGCTATTGAATTTGTTACCGACAATGCAATAGTAGGCGTAGGCACAGGTTCTACTGTTAACTTTTTTATAGACGAATTAGCCAAACATAAATACGAAATACACGGCGCGGTGTCTAGTTCTGAGGCCTCTACCGAGCGGCTCAAAAAACACGGCATTAAGGTGTTTGATTTAAATGAAGTAGACACCCTAGATATTTATGTAGATGGTGCCGACGAAATCACCAAGCACAAGCATATGATAAAAGGCGGTGGTGCTGCGCTTACTCGTGAAAAAATTGTATCGGCGGTGGCTAAAACATTTATTTGTATTATTGATGACACCAAGCTTGTGCCTATATTAGGTAAATTCCCCTTGCCTGTAGAAGTTATTCCGCTTGCGCGCTCTTATGTAGCCCGCGAAATAGTAAAACTAGGCGGTGATCCTATTTATCGTCAGGGTGTTGTAACCGATAACGGCAATCAAATTTTAGATATCTATAATTTTGAGATACTCGACCCGCTGGCCCTAGAAAGTCAATTAAACCAAATTGTAGGCGTAGTAACCAACGGTTTATTTGCGCACAGATGCGCCGATATTGTGCTAACCGGCACAAACGATGGCGTAAAGAAGTCTTAAAAAATAATTAGTATACATTTTTAACCGCATT
This sequence comes from Glaciecola sp., assembly GCA_047621065.1. Classification (GTDB taxonomy): domain Bacteria; phylum Pseudomonadota; class Gammaproteobacteria; order Enterobacterales; family Alteromonadaceae; genus Glaciecola. The sequence continues at coordinate 25,510 of JBLHMY010000002.1, forward strand.
AGTATTCAAAGGGCAAGGTAGGTAGTAATGAGCAGAAAATCGTTAGCCAAAGACAAAATAAGAGTGCTGTTGCTTGAAGGGCTGCATGCTAGTTCTCTAGAAACATTTAAGGCCAATGGCTATACCAATATAGAATCGATTAAAACTTCTTTGGCCGATGATGAGCTTATTGCCAAAATTAAAGATGCACATTTTATTGGCATCAGGTCTCGCACGCAATTAACTGAAAAAGTGTTAAGCGCAGCCAAAAAGCTAATAGCTGTGGGCTGCTTTTGTATTGGCACCAACCAAGTTGATTTAAAAGCCGCAGAAAAACGCGGCATTGTGGTATTTAACGCGCCTTTTTCTAATACTCGATCGGTAGCTGAACTTGTGCTCGGGCAAATCATTATTCTGCTACGTGGCATTGTACAAAAAAATACCATGGCACATAGAGGACAATGGAGCAAAAGCGCCGTCAATAGCTATGAAGCACGAGGCAAAACACTCGGTATTATTGGCTATGGCCATATTGGGACACAGCTAAGCATATTAGCCGAACACTTGGGCATGCGGGTACAATTTTATGACATAGAAGACAAGCTTGTATTGGGTAATTCAATGCAGGTGAAGTCGCTTAAACAGCTGCTAAACACCTCAGATGTCGTTAGTTTGCATGTACCTGAAACCCCGCATACCCAAAATATGATTGGCAAAAAAGAACTTAATCAAATGAAAGACGGCGCCATTTTAATAAATGCTGCACGCGGTACTATTATTGATATTGATGCACTTTGCGAAGCGCTTAAAAGCAAAAAGTTAACGGGCGCGGCTATCGACGTTTTCCCAGTAGAGCCCAAATCAAACTCTGAAGAATTCACCTCCCCTCTGCGTGAATTTGACAACGTAATACTCACCCCCCATGTGGGTGGTTCAACCCAAGAGGCTCAGCAAAACATTGGTATTGAAGTTGCCGGTAAATTGGTTAAATACAGTGACAATGGTTCAACACTGTCGGCCGTAAACTTTCCTGAAGTATCTTTACCCGAGCATACTAATAGGTCGCGCTTATTACACATTCATGAAAACAGACCCGGCGTGCTTACCCAAATAAACCAAGCCTTTGCCGATAAAGACATCAACATTGCTGCTCAATATTTACAAACAAGCGAAAATATTGGTTATGTGGTTGTAGATATTGAGTCAAAAAATGAAGCCGAAGGCTTAGAGCAGCTAGCCAATATTCAAGGCACAATTAAAACGCGCTTGCTACATTAAAAATACCGCGCGAACAATAGATGCAAAAAAGGTCAAAATGAGTAATCATTCTGACCTTTTTTATTGAATACTTCTACTAAATATTATTAAACAGCAGCCTGTATAACATTGTGCGTTTAGAAAAAAGTATATACCAAAGTAACCGCTGTTTCGGTGTCTAGTTTCTCGGCATCTAAATTTACGTCGGTGTTGTGATCGAATTTAAGAGAAAGCTTCATAGACAAACCACCGGCTATTTGCGCAGTTATAGCACTTTCTGCACGTGATTTAGTATTGTCAGATCCAATTTCTGTGCTGAAGGTTTGTGTAAAACGAGCGGTTTCAGATACTTTCAAACTATAATTAACCGCACCACGAACAATCGTACCATCAATACTTTCATCTAATTGGTTTTTAGAAAATGAGTAACCCGGTCCAATACTATAGTCGAAGCTACTTGATTCATCATCCCATAATTTTTGGTTCCAACCAGCGGCGACCGTTGCTTGGTATTTAAAGTTACTGAATCTGTCGTCTTCATAAGACACGAAGCCAAAAACACGGTGATTTGGATCTTCTAGCTTGTAGTTACCTTGCCCTGATACGAAAAACTTTTGTGCCGAGGTTTGTTCTATATCTTCGCCCATTGCGTTTTCAATGGTATCTTTTTTGTAAAGCCCTTTGAGAAGGAACTCATTGCTCCACGACTCTAATTCTTGCTTAGCGTTTAAGCCTATACTTGCCGAGGTAGTTTCAGTATTTCCTGAAGTGAAAATAAAACCGAACTCACCGTCCATTTCTACATCTTTTGCTTCTTCTGCAAAAACCGGGGTTGAACAACACACCGATAACACCGTTAATGCGATTAATTGTTTTTTCATTACTCTTCCTTTTTAAATAAATCAGTATCCATGCGTTCGCAACAAAAAATACAAACGATAATAAAATTGTTACGGGCGCGTATTTTAAATACTTTTTAATGTTTTACAAGCCAATATAGCCGTTATTTTAGTATGTTTTTTAATCAACCTTAAGGTGGCTATAGCTTAGTAACTAAACTAAAAAAATTGATACACCATAGAAATACTCGCTTGGGTTGACAAAATACTGTCTTGGCTTGCAACATTGTCGTTATAAATCAGGTTTATACTGAACTTCAGCGCCAGCTTTTCGAATACCTTTGCGGTTATCGATGATTGCGATTTTGTTTTTGAAATTTCTTCGCCTAACTCAGCCGACAGTGTTTGTCTAAACCTCGCATTTTCACCAAATTGTAAGTTGTAATAAAGCGTACCTCTTACAATCATCTCTTCAATGGTTATATTATTGCGTGTTTGGCGTAAATGGCTATACCCTGGCCCAATACTGTATCTAAACTCCGAATTTTCTTTTTCCCACGCTACCTGACTCCATCCCAACACCAAAGTTGCTTGGTCACGCAGGCGGTTAAATTGATTATCGTCATATTCTACATAAGCAAACAAACGGTTATTGGGCTGCACTAACTTATAGTCAAACTGCGCCGACATTTCTATTCGAGTGGTCACTATTTTAGTGGTTTCAATTCCCAAGGCCTCAGTATTATTGGGTAAAGTGTTGGTTTGACGTAAAAACTGAGTTTCATAGCGGTTACTCCAGTTTGTCATTTCATGATTAGACTCAATGGCTAATTTAACAATACTGGTGTCGGTATTACCTGATGCACTTAAAACCCCTGCTTCCCCGGCTAAAGTGAAAGGTTGTAGTTTTGTAGTTTTTTCTGGTTTATCAGGGTTTTTACTGTAAAGGGCTTCAAGTAAGTTTTTTTCTTTGCTGAGGTTCTTGAAAAAATCTGAGGCTTTATCAGATACAGTTGCGTGGGCAATGGCCGCGCTAGGCAGTTGCAACATGAGTATACAAAAAGCAGTCATAAGGAATTTTAACATAACGCATTCTTAAAAAATAAAACACGCATAGTTAAAAGTAGCTAAGGGTAAAATACCTAATTAATTACCTGAGCAATCTTGCTCGTTTCAGATTGCGCGAACTGTTCAATAATATCATATTCATAGTCATTTAATCCAATGGAATGAACAGCTTGTTGGTTTAAATTCGAATTTTGTAAAAGTGACTGCCCTTGATTTAAAGTTGCCATAGTTGTTGCCATGTACAAAATACTCTCATCTTTGCTAAATTGCTTTTGCTTATTGAATGACAAACCAAGCATTGCGGTATACAGATTTTCGGGTAGTTTCCAGCCCGCAAGAATATGCCCAGAGCACTCACTAAAGGTAAAACCGAACAACAATTCTTGAGCCTCTACAGGCAAGGCATGGGCATCTTTATTAATATACCGCTGATATTTTTCTTCCATACGAGCAGCACACACCAGCTCACTCAAATTCATAAGAATACCCATTACAAAAAAACGTTCACTGCCGCGCTCTTTCATTTGCTGGGCAATTGATTGTGCGATTAACCCAGTACGGACCGACTTTTCCCAAAAAAGAGTGAAATCTAATAACGATGAATTAAACGTTTTAAAGGCCAAGTTAGCCGTTTCTGCCATAGAGATATTATAAGCAGCTTCGCCTCCTATAACGCTTAAGGCTTTGGGTACGCTTGTCACTTGTGCAGGAAACCGAAAAAGCGCACTATTTGCCAGTTTTAGCACCTTGGCACTTAAAGAGGGGTCTACCGACATTACTTTTGCCATATCTCTAAGACCCGAACGAGGATCGTCTAGCATTTGCCTAAGCCGCAGACAAGTGTTGGGTAAAGTAAAGCTGTTGTTAGCATATTTAATTATAGGGTTCATCGACATACTTGATCTCAGTTATTCTGCATACATTTGGGGTACAAATGAATTTACGATAGTATAACTGTTGTAAATACAAGCAAAGGTAAGTCGATTTATACGGGTTATGTTGGTTAGATACCTATGCTAACTAATTTATTAAGACGAGCACTGCACCAAACGCTGTCGCGGGTAATTAGGCAGTGCTTTACTATTTTATTACACCGTGTAATTTGCAGCAGAATTAGAACAAATCACCTTGCTGAAAATGGGTATCGGTTTCTTGTGATTGAGACTTGCGGGCGTTAAACGCTCTTTTTCGCCTATTACAAGCAGACACAATAATTCGCTTAGTTTGGTCATCTATAGCAAGCCAGTGGGTGCGTTCTTCTCTACTTCGAAAGCACCCAGTGCAATATCCTCGGGGACCCGACTCACAAACACCAATACATGGGCTTGGAATGTTGAAAAACTCCATTTGCTGCATATATAATTGTGCTCGGTTAGATACTTGCGATGACGTTAACGATATTATAAGCACTTTTATAAAGTTCGCTAGTTAAACTCGATAGATTACTGCTTATAATAAACAGTGCTGTAAAATAGCTTTACAGCACTCAAAAAACTGCAGCAAATAGGCGGGCGTAAAACACAGACATAAAAAAACCGATACACAAAAAGGTATCGGTTTTTCAGACTAACTATTTACCCAAACAAAACGTTACTTCTTTTTCGCTTTTGCGTTTGGTATATCAGTAATACTGCCTTCATAAATCTCTGCGGCAAGGCCGATAGACTCATTTAGTGTTGGGTGAGCATGAACGGTTAAAGCAATGTCTTCAGCATCAGCACCCATTTCAATAGCTAAACCAATTTCACCAAGCATTTCGCCGGCGTTGGTGCCAATAATAGCACCACCAATTATGCGACCAGTGTCTTTATCAAATAACAATTTCGTTAAGCCATTTGTAGCATCACTAGCAATTGCGCGGCCTGACGCAGCCCATGGGAATGTAGCGGCTTCATAATTTAGGCCCTGCTCTTTTGCTTCTTTTTCAGTGAATCCTACCCAAGCAATTTCTGGCTCAGTATACGCAACTGATGGAATGCCACGTGGATCGAAATAGTGTTTATGACCGGCAATAACCTCAGCCGCCACATGACCTTCGTGCACGGCTTTGTGCGCAAGCATTGGCTGGCCTACTAAATCGCCTATGGCAAAAATATTTGGTACGTTAGTACGCAGTTGTTTATCAACATTTATAAAGCCGCGTTCATTGACTTCTACGCCTGCTTTTTCTGCCGCCACAAGAGAGCCATTAGGACGACGTCCTACCGCAACTAACACGCGGTCATAACGAACCGCTTGGGCAGGTGCTTGCTTGCCTTCAAAAGTTACGTATACGCCGTCTTTTTTAGATTCAACACCTACTACTTTAGTTTCAAGCATGGTATTAAATTTGTTCTTGATGGTTTTCATGTACACTTTCATTACGTCTTTGTCGGCCGCAGGTACAAGCTGGTCTAAAAACTCAACCACATCAATTTTTGAACCCAGAGCGTGATAAACAGTGCCCATTTCTAGTCCAATAATACCGCCGCCTAGAATAAGCAGTTTTTCTGGAATGTCTTTCATTTCCAATGCGCCAGTGCTGTCCATGATACGGTCGTCATCTTTAGGTACGAATGGCAACTCAATGGGTTCAGAACCCGCCGCTATAATGGCGTGCTCGAAGGTAATAGTTGTTATTCCGTCTTTACCCTCTACTTCTAGGGTGTTGGCGCCTGTAAATTTACCGTAGCCTTGCACATGATTTACCTTGCGCATTTTAGACATCCCCGATAAGCCCTTTGTTAACTGACTTACCACTGAATCTTTCCATGCGCGAATTTTGTCTAAATCAATTGTAGGTTCGCCAAAGGTCACGCCGTGGCTTGACAGATGCTTGGCTTCTTGAATAACTTTTGCTACGTGCAAAAGGGCCTTAGAAGGAATACAACCTACATTTAAGCATACACCGCCTAGCGATTCTCTTGCATCTACTATGACTGCGTCAACGCCCAAATCGGATGCTCTAAAAGCTGCTGAGTAACCGCCAGGACCGGCCCCAAGTACCACTAATTGTGTTTTGATTTCGCTCATAACTTTAATATGGCCTCAATAATTTAATTCTATCTGAGCCGCCTATTCTAATTGAATTAATGCGGCAATTCACTCACATAATTGGCTTTATTATAAGGAGGCAATTATATGGGCGGTATTTTTTATACTTTACACAAAGTAAACAACATTTCATTACGGCTATTTACTCAAACATAACCTACATCAATATGCGACGCATATCGGCTAAACATTCGGCTAAGTGTACCGCAAAGCGCGCCGCTAGTGCACCGTCTATTACACGATGATCGTAAGACAACGAAAGCGGCAACATTAATCGTGGCAAAAACTCTTTACCATCCCACTTTGGTTTCATTTCACTTTTCGACACACCCAATATAGCAACATCAGGAGCATTTACTATAGGGGTGAACGCCGTGCCGCCTATGCCGCCCAAGCTTGAAATAGTGAAACAGCTACCCTGCATGTCAGTAGTTTTAAGTTTGCCATCTCTGGCTTTTACACTTATTTCGCTTAGTTCTTTAGATATTTCCATTATGCCTTTCTTATCAACATCACGAACCACTGGCACGACAAGACCTCCTGGAGTGTCTACCGCAATACCTATGTGGAAATATTTTTTCATGACCAAGCTTTCGCCCGATGCAGAAAGTGATGAATTAAAAGCAGGATAATGCTTCAGTGCATCGGCCACCGCTTTCATCATAAAGACTAAAGGTGTAATTTTTACGCCTAACTTTCGTTTCTCATTGATTTGATTTTGCTGCTTACGGAAATCTTCTATATCGGTAATATCGGCTTCTTCAAATTGTGTAACATGAGGGATAGTTACCCAATTGCGATGCAAATTAGGACCCGATAGTTTTTGAATGCGAGTAAGCGCAACTTCTTCAACTTCACCAAATTTAGTAAAATCGACTTTAGGGGGGGGCAGTACTTGCAGCCCGCCACCACCTTGGCTTACATTTGTGCCTGGACCCATTTTAGGTCTAGACAGCTCGTATTTAACATAAGATTGCACATCTTCTTTAGCAATACGACCTTTGCGACTAGAACCTTTTACCAGCGATAAATCAACGCCAAACTCACGAGCAATTCGCCTTACCGATGGAGATGCATGAACGCGGCCAATTTTGCTTATTTCGCCAGCAGACGGATGATGTGGCACAGGTGGTGCTTTTTGAACTGGTGCTGGTGCACTAACTGGCGTAGATGCTGGTGCGCTATCTGGTTCAGTTGCTGGTGCACTATCTGGCGCAGGTACTGGTGCGCTATCTGGCGCAGGTACTGGTGCGCTAGCTTGCACTTCTTGAGTAGCCTCGCCTTGACCTGCAACTTCCATGGTCAATACCAAAGAACCCATAGAGACTTTATCGCCTAACTTAACTTTAAGCGATA
>JBLHMY010000003.1:0-32027 GCA_047621065.1 Glaciecola sp.
ACGTATTCTACAATATTAAAGCCAAAGTATTTAAGCGCAACCGTATTGATAAAAATGAGCGCGAGTACTAAAGGAATAAACGTACTTAGTGAGAAGTTGACATAGCGCTCAAAAAAGCTATTTCTAAAGTTAGGGGCACCCTGCTCCAACTCTTCATTAAATCCGCTTTTCTTCCAGCGATAAATAACAAACAAACAGATTAAGAGTCCGTTGAGTGGCAAAATAGTATCGTAAAACACATCATATACCACATCAAAAAATGACTTATCTGATCCACCGTAGCTTATAAAAGAAGTGAAAAAATCAAACCAACCAAAGGAAAATGCGCACATAAGCGAAAATAATAGTAATAACACGCCACAAATTAACAAGGAAGCTTTACGAGACTTACCTTTTTCACTCATTAATGAGGCCACTGGCACTTCAAAAATAGACACCAGTGAGGTAATGGCAGCAAAAAATACTAATAAAAAGAAAACACAGGCAATTAAACTGGCACCAAAGTAACCAACAGATGTTTGTAATGCTAAGAAAATTTGTGGTAAGTAAGAGAAAATCATCGAAATTGAAGACTCACTAAGCTCCTGTGGGTTAACAGAAGGGTTAAATGAGAATATCGCGGGTAAAATCATCAAGCCTGCAGTAAACGCTACGGCAGTATCAGTAAGTGCAACTAGTTTCGCAGAAGAAGGTAAATCGGCGTCTTTACTAATATAACTACCATAGGTAATCATAATTCCCATGCCCAGTGACAGTGAGAAAAATGCCTGAGACAGCGCAGCATTAACCACACTAGCATTAATTTTATCAAAATCAGGAATTAGATAAAATTCGACTCCGGCCATCGCATTATCTCGAGTAAGTACAAACGCGACCAAGCAAAGTAACATTGCAAAAAGTGCCGGCATTAAAATTTTAGCCGCTTTTTCAATTCCTTCTTTTACACCGCCTTGTAAAATAAGGTACACAATTGCGAGTACCAAGCCCATATATACAAACAAGTCATAGCCTGAAATAAAGTTACTGAAGGTTTCAGGTTGCGCCAGGATATCGAGGTTGCCCATTGCCGACTCGGCTAAGTAACCAAATATCCATACGGTAATAACTAAGTAGAATACGGCAATCATGAATGGCGTAATTATTGACAACCACCCTGCAACACGCCAGCCGGGACTTCCGCCCGAAAGCTTTGTTAGAGCACCTAGGGGATCTTTTTGACTTGAGCGACCTATTGTCATTTCTGCGATCATGACAGGCAAACATATCGCGACTACAAAAATAGCATACATAAGTAAGAATGCACCACCACCATTTTTAGCGGCTCCCACTGGAAAGCCAACTAAATTACCAATGCCAACCGCTGAACCAGCAGCTGCAAGTATAAAACCAAGCTTAGAACCAAATTGCTCACGAGAACCTGCCATGAGTATTCCTTTTTTTGTTATTTTTATATGCACTTCATCAATCGCCAAATTTGACGATCAATAAACTTGTAGGACTTGAGTAAATGTTAACAGCAGTTAACAAAAATGTCTGCTTTTGTGAGGAGAAAACTCATCTTTTATAGAATAGAACGTTCACTGCTTGTCAGGTAAAGCGGCTTGTAGATGTTCTTTTGTGCTTAGTATTGAATGGTTTTGCCTTCCCAATCAAAATAATAAGGAGAGTGCTGCACATCAAACCCTTGCATATGACCCAATAACTGCGACACCGTAAAATAGACGGTAAATAACTTGCCTGGTTTAACATTTGATTGAAAAGGTTTAGACAAACCAGTGTCGACAGTTCCAGGATGATAACAAGCCAGAGTTGTATTTGGTGCACGGCGCTTGTATTCAATGCTAGCGGTTTTCACAATCATATTGAGGGCGGCTTTTGAAGCGCGGTATCCGTACCAGCCGCCAAGGCCATTTTCACTAATGCTGCCTACGCGGGCACTGAAAAAGACAATACTAGCTTTGTCTTTGGCCACTACTTTAACTAAATGCTTCAACCACATAGCGGGTACGACGGTGTTTACACGAAAATATTCGGCTATTTGGATGGGGTCAATATCTTCTAATCGTTTCTCTGGTTTTAAGGTTTTATCACCCGATGTATGCAAAACACCTGTAGTACAAATAATGTTAGATAATTTGACCTCCTTGGCACTCAATTCAGCAACAAATGCTTTTATGTCGCTTTCATTGCTAGAATCGAAGGTAAAATGTTGTTGGTTTGGAAAAAGAGTAGGCACCTTGCTGCGTGAAACACTATACACCTGTGAATCAGGATTATTAGTACATAACTGCTTAACTACTTCTTGCCCTATGCCACCTCGGGCACCTATCACTAACATGTGTTCACTCATTAATATTTCACCTTACAGTCGGATACACAACGTTTTTTCCCGGTTAACCAATACGACACTTTATATCGGTTTTTAGCGAACAAAATATATAACTTATCTGCAAAGTACTTAATAACAGGCCAGCGTAATGGAGCATATAACCAACCGTATCCCACTTCGGTCCAAGCGCGGTGTGTTGCATCAAGCCCAACTAACATGATCCCATCTGCTGTCATTCCATGTATGCGCTCGTTTAATGCCTGCCAGTCTAAGTCTGGATATTGGGCGGCAAAATCGCTAGCCATTATGTCTACAAATGACAACTTATTTTGGGTATTACGTTTCTTCAAGTGTTTCATTTCTATTTCGCACAACGGGCACTGACCGTCATAGAAAATTGTAAATGCCATAAATAACCTCTTTTCACTCTTTCTCTAACATGCATATAAATACATCATATTTTTCTTACTGATATATACGCACACAAGCATACAAAAGATGACAATTAACAATTAAGTTTACCTATAGTGCATACTTATCTACCGCTAGGCGTAACGGGAAATGAACGATGAAGATGAAGACTTTGAACGAGGCGGCGATTGTTTTGACATAAAGACGCTGATGTTCACAAAGAATATGGCAAAACCCTATTTAAACCAATCTGGATTAATCGCCAATTCAAATAAAAGAGGCACAAAACCTTGATATTTATCTTTATCATGAACACAAGTCACATTGTTAGGATATTGCTGTTGCCAAGGATCGTTAATCAAATACAAGGTGGTTTTGTTAACGGCTACACCCTCTAAACCCGTATTACGTATTTTATGAATTGCCTCTTTGCCGCATTTAGCATCAGATGGCGCGTAAAAATTGAGATCAACAATTACCGCCGGACTTTGTTTTGATAAATCGAGTATCCAAAGTTGGTTATTATTTCTAGCCGCAGTGATCAGATACCCTTGACTATCTGCATTCGGATAGTAAACGTCCATACCATTTATTGGATTGATAAATGCCATATGGTCAGGGAATTTGAGGCCGCTATTTTTGACCTTTATAAAGCTATCAATACTGTCGAAAAAATCTTCTGAGTAAGCTATTTCAAAAACCCGTGCGCTTCTATTTAAATCTTGCTCTACCCCAAACAACACCCGATTGTTGCGCGTAAAGGCAAGGCCTTCAATTCCGTCGTTTTCGATATCATCCCCAAGACTGCGCTTGTCGATATTGTCATTTGGATTAAATTCAATTGCACGTACACCGGTTAACATCAACATTTCGTCAACCAACTCAAGTTTAACGATAAGCGCCGGATAGCGTGTAAAATAGTTGTTTGTGAACTTTTTAAAACAATCCCCTTCAATTTTTTTGCCCCTGGTGCCGTCTTCAGTCACCGCTATCCATTGATTAGGCTTATTGGGTATAGCTACTAGGGCTTCATAGTCTGGTCTGTTGTTCAAGTAGTCTGCAAAACAACTTGTGCTTAATATGTGTGGGGCAATTGTTATTGGGCCTAGCTTTTGTTCAACTTCAGCGGTATTTTTGTTGATAACATGTAAACGTCTAATTTGATTGTTAAGTGCACTAGCGTCAGATATTGAATATAGACTGTCTCCCATAAAAGTAAGACCCGATGTTTGTGGGTTTTGCATAAACTGACCATTAGACTCTGTAAGCCATTTACCTACCGCAGTCACGCTATAAAATTTATCCTCAACGGCAATCTCAGGGTGCTCTGAAGCATTAGCAGACACACCCAACAATGCTAGTAATGAAAGCAGGCCTGTAAACAGTGTTAGCCGTTTAAAAAATACAAAAGAAAAAGAAGTTGTTACCATTTTTTGCTAAACCAGAGTGAATATGAGTAAACTATGAGTATTATTCATGAGATGCTACAGTAAATACAAGATATTTAGTCGCTTTATCCGTAATATAAATTATGAAACAGGCAGATCAAATAATCCGCTATGGAAAAAACCACATACTGTGGACCATTGAACAAAGGAAACGGTTTTTTAATGACTGCTAGCTTACCATCCATACCATTGGTTATTTCAGGTCCTATAGTTAGACATGTCGCAAGTGATACCTTAACCTTATGGATGACCACTAAAAACTCTATTTCTACAGCAAACGACCCTGATAAAGTGAAGGTAAGCCTTTACGATGAATCAACCAATAGTATCGCCATTAAGCAAGATACAATTGAAATAATCGAACATCGACTTGGTCAACACTGTTTTGTTAGTACATTAATAATTAAGCAAAATGATTTATTCAGCGACCAAGCTCTTTACTACTACGATATTGCCATAAAATGCAGCGAGCAAAATAACGAGAGCAAGCAAAAAGATAGCAAATACATTTACCTAAGCGACTTATTGCCATCTCTTTTGTATGACGAACAAAAATTATTTAGTTTCAAATTCAGTCAGCACCTCTCTAGGGTATTGCATGGCTCTTGTCGAAAGGCACATTTTGACGGCAAAGACGCGTTACCCCAGTTAGACAATCAACTTCATGAAAGCATTAAAGACAATGACACCAGTATTAGACCCGATTTGATGCTGTTCACAGGCGACCAAGTTTATATTGATGACGTTGCAGGTCCAATGCTTCACGCTATTCAGCAAGTCATTCGTTTACTTGGCTTGTATCATGAAGAATTTGAAGGTAGCACCATCACGCATTCGCAAGAACTCTTTGAGCATAAAGACAGCTTATATCAACGTGATAATCTATTGCCTAAAACGAAAGCCAACGAAGATTTAACCGACAGCTTTTTCAAAGGTAAGCGTAAGCCCATTTTCACCTCGGTTAATGCCAAAAATCATTTGATTGCGTTAAGTGAAATGACCGCACTTTATTTGCTAAGTTGGTCGTCAAGGCTATGGCCTGCTATCACCTTAGATAAAACCATTACCAACCAAGAGTTTCGTCAACAATACCAAAAAGAACGGCTTTACGTGGAAAATTTCCAAGCCGGCCTTAAACAAGTTGAACGCGCTTTAGCACATATTCCCGTGTATATGATTTTTGATGATCATGACGTAACCGACGATTGGAATTTAACCCGGGCTTGGGAAGACGATGTGTATGGAAACCCCTTTTCAAAACGCATAGTGGGCAATGCGATTATTGCTTATCTTATTTTTCAAGGAATGGGCAACCCAAGAACGACATGGGATGATTTACAAGAACCCGCTAAGCTATTTTTTTCAAATGAACAATTTAATCATCACAACGAGTTTATTGATGCAGTATTAAAACATCATGATTGGCAATATAGTTTAAATACACAGCCTCCAATTCAGGTGCTCGACACACGCACGCAACGTTGGCGTAGTGAATCTGATATGAACAAACCTTCTGGTTTGATGGACTGGGAAGGCTTGTGTGCGTTACAGCAAGACATTATTGGTCAGCAGTCTGTTATTATGGTGTCGGCGGCGCCGGTGTACGGTGTAAAGTTTATTGAAGCGATACAACGACTGTTTATTAGCTTGGGCGGTGCGCTTATTGTAGACGCAGAAAATTGGATGGCACACAAAGGAACCGCCAGTGTTATGTTGAATATTTTTAGACATGTAAAAACACCACCTAATTTTATTATACTCTCAGGCGATGTTCACTATTCTTTTGTGTACGATGTAAGTCTCAGATTTCGGCGCAATAGCCCTAAAATTGTTCAATTTACTTGCTCTGGTATTCATAATCAATTCCCTGACGGGCTGATAAAATGGTTTGAACGACTAAACCGCTGGTTTTATGGCCATCGTTCACCCTTAAACTGGTTAACGAAAAGACGAAACATGTCAATAAAAGAGCGTGAAGCAGAATTCCTTTCCCCACATCGCGCAGACCAAAACCTCGGAAACAACAAAGATATAGTCAATGGCACTAGCCTAGGACTCCTAGAACTAAACGAAAAGGGCCAGGAACAAGCATGCAAGTTGATCCTTGCTGACGGCAGCATGGTAAACTTTAAGCCACATAATTAAAGTAGGTAGCATACGCAACTATGTTAGCAACTAGGGCTCACAATACAAAACCATTAGGAACACAATGAGTAACCCACTTTCCATCGGCATTTTTTATGGTTCAACTACTTGCTATACAGAAATGGCAGGTGAAAAAATACAACAAGAATTACAAACTCGGTTAAACCAAAGCATTGACCTTTTCGACATAAAAGATACTTCCCTAGCCAAATCTCAAGCCTATGATATTATTTTATACGGCATATCCACATGGGATTTCGGAGAACTACAAGAAGACTGGGAGTCTACGTGGGAAGAGATTTCTGCACTTGAGTTAAGCGGTAAAGCAGTAGGATTATTCGGCCTTGGTGACCAGTTAGGGTATGCAGACTGGTTTCAAGATGCCCTTGGCATGTTACACGATGAGCTTGTTGTTTTAGGCTGCGAAATTATTGGCTATTGGCCAAATGAAGGGTATGAGTTTATTGCTTCAAAAGGGCTCACACAAGATAAGGAATTCTTTGTTGGACTTTCTTTGGATGATGAAAATCAATATGACTTAAGTGATGAGCGTATAAAACTGTGGTGTGAACAACTTGTAGCCCAAGTTCAAGACCTTAACTTGGCATAAAATATGTTTAAATGTGTAATTGAAGTCAATTTGTTAACTAATTTTACACATTTTCTCTGTTTATTTCTTTCCGAATAGATATACTATAAAAATAATCACTTAAAAGAGCTTACATAATGAAAAGAAAAAAGCATACATCCGCTGATGATGACGCGCAAATCGATATGACACCCATGCTAGACATAGTGTTCATTATGTTGATATTTTTTATTGTAACAACTACCTTCGATAATTCGAAAGGTTTACTGGCTAACCGTCCTCCTGAAAATCAAAACACTTCAGAGCCAAGTAAATCGCTTTCTATTCGCATTGACGCAGACGGAACCATTCACATGATTGGGCGTGTTGTTGATGTGCGCCGTGTAGTGGCTAACACACAAACATTCTTAGCTGAAAATAATACCACATCAGCTGCAATTCAAGCTCATGAAGATACTGAGCATGGTGTGGTAGTTGATGTAATGAACCAAATTAAGCAGGCTGGAATTGAAAGCGTTTCAGTATTGGTTAAAAAAGGCTAAACAGAAACACCAAAAACAGGGGGACAGGGTGAATTAATTCTGGCCCCTTTTTTGTTATCTGAAATTTAATCAGCAAGCTTCGAATTTTTGCGATCTCTATATAAAGTCATAAAAATACTCACCAAATTAGTAATATTAAACACAGTGCCAAAAATACTACCCACCAAAATCGCAAACGTTAGTCCAAGCAACTCAGCCAACACAAACCACTGACGCATTCGCGCAGCACTGGTGAGAACAATAGAGCCAACTGTAAAGATAAGTGATGATGCATATGCAATCAGAATAATCCATGTACTGTCTAAGTAGAACCATTCATAGAAGAAAAACCCAATATTGGCGAGCACAAATATAGCGAGTACGGGCTTTCCGGTATATTTCATAGCAACAAAGTTACGCACACATGCGAGCGCACACCCTATACCAGCAGCTTCGGCATTTCCTAAAAGGAAAAAGTGAGTGCTTACCGCCGCAAGGGCTATACCAGAGATGAATCGATAATGGTTAACATGGTGTTGGCGATAACCAATAAAATTGAGTATAACAGCAACTGCGCCAAAGGCTTCAGCCAGAATATTGGTGCTTTCAAACAAAGCTGACTCCTAAATAATGAGTAATAATTTAGTCAGCAATAAAAAATCGCCAAACGCTCGGGGGCGGTATTATGCGGATTTTGACAGATTATACCAGCGTTTTAACTAACTCATTTTTTGACGTGCAAACCAATCATCATAGCTAATTGAATAGCTTTCATCATGGCAGTCTGCTGGATAAGCATATAAGCCAAACCGTTCACCCTCTTGATGAGTTAAAATAACCGCAAACTTGGGTAATTGCTTAAGTTCGTTGTGCATAGGGTCCCATATAGGGACATGGTAGTCACCTAACTTTAGAATAGGCACATTCATACCGTTTATTTTAGCGTAATGGCTGGGTACAGGATTTGGAATTGTTGCATATATACAGTGAAATGGAATGTTCACTTGTACACCATCCCACCAGAAACGTTCTACTTTAACTTTTTCAAATAAGTTTGATACTTCTTTGGGTATTACTGTGTTCATGGTGATATCCCTTATTAAGCTTCTTTTAAGGAGTCTGCGTAAAACACCCTATTTTGTTATTCTATATAACATGTATCCTATATTTACTACTTTTCTTTAGTCTCATTTTGCACAAATAAAGACTGATATGTGTAAACCTCTAAAATAACTGTAAATTAATCATTTCGTGCGCAACCTGCTGAGCGTGTACTGGCCTATATTTAGCAAGCGGTCCTTTCATGATAGGAGACAATGTTTCTAAAAGTTTGATTCCCCACGCTTCCGCCGGCCGGTATTCATTTCTATTTCCCATTAACAAAGGCGGTCTCACAGCAGCAGCATTTGACAGTTGTGGCATGGTTAAAATAGCATTTTCTAACTCACCTTTTACACGCAGATAAAAGTTCCTGCTTTTAGCATTTGCGCCAATCGATGAAATCCACACAAAGCTCTTGGCTCGTTGTGCCCTCGCTAATTGTGCACAAACATGAACATATTCAAAGTCGACTCGTCTAAAAGCCGACTTACTACCCGCTTTTTTCAAAGTAGTACCCAGACAACAAAACACATGATCCACAGTAAAATACCCTTGATAATCTTGCAGTATGTTGAAATCGATTACCAGTGGCTGAATTTTTTGCATTGGGTCATGATAGTCATTGGCGGTCAATGGGGCTCTAACTAAACATGTTATTTTGTCATAGCGATCGTCTTGGCAAAGTTGATTAATCAATGCTTTGCCTACCAAACCTGTCGCGCCCATTACAATTGTGGTTAATTTGCTCATACTTTTTGACTGGTTAGCCTATTTTCAATCGCTCAATACTATCATTACGCATAAATCTTGATATTAGCGTTTGTATATCGCAAAAAAATGCGTAAAAATAATGACACACCTTAATTGTCTAAACTCGTAATTACCTTAATAACGCTGGAGCTGAATATAGCTGCAACCAGGCGCTATGACTACTTATGTCTAGCTAAGTATAGCTATGCAAACATCATATTCGCCAGAGTTTTTTGTACATCAACGGCTAGTGTACTTTTTATCTCTATCTCAAGAGGATGGGATTGGCTAGAAACCCAAATTTTTAGCTCACAATCAGTATCAAAATTACCTGCGGTCTGCACGTTGAATTGAGTAATTGACTTATAAGGAATACTCAAATAATCGACTTTTTTACCCGTCATTCCTTGTTTATCTATAGTAATCATTCGCTTATTAGTGAACACATATAGATCTCGTACCATCTTATAAGCATGTAAAACTTGTTCGTTGTCGGCTAACACTTCACTTAGTTCAGCGTTTACTTTACCAGCATCGGCTTCGCTTGCATTGCCTAACAAGGCATCTAAAATTCCCATTGGCCTTCCTTTTTATTAATAAATGACAAACAGAATTATTCTTATAAACGTAAGCTAGTGCATAAACGATATCATTTCAATCTAAAACACCTTTTTGTGTTTAGAAAATAACGTGTTTTTTATATTTTGTGATAGCCTGTAATTAAGCGTAAAATATAAATAAAAATAAAATCATTTATGACAAACATCTCGTTTACCGACATAACCAGCGCGCATAATCGCATTAGCGATATCGTGCAGCGAACGCCCATCATGCAATCAGCCTTGCTTAATACTTGGTTAGGCCACGACATTCACTTTAAGGTCGAGTGTTTGCAAACAACCGGCGCATTTAAATTGCGCGGTGCGAGTAATTTCATTGCTAAATTAGCAGAGCAAAACAAACTCCCTACGCATATAGTGGCTAACTCTTCGGGCAACCATGCCCAAGCGGTCGCTTATGCGGCCAAACACTTTAATATACCGGTTACTATTTATTGCACCAAAAACATTTCCACGGTTAAAGCTGCTGCTACCCAATACTACGGTGCCACATTAATAAAGTTTAATGACAGGCCTAGTGCCGATAAGGCCGTAGAAGAAGCCAGTAAACAGCCCGGTGTTGTTTGGATCCCACCTTTTAACCACCCTGATATTATTGCAGGTCAAGGCACCGCAGCACTTGAGGCGCTAGAGCAGACAAGCAATATAGACGCGGTCTTTACTCCTTGTGGTGGCGGTGGATTGGCGTCTGGTACGCTCATTGCAACTAACCATATGTCGCCTAATAGCAAAGTAATTGGGGTTGAACCTTTAATGGCAAACGATGCTGCACGCTCTCTTAAAGCAGGTCATATAATTGCCTTAGAAAAAACGCCTGTTACCTTAGCCGATGGTGCCGCCACGCCTAGTGTCGGTGAACATACTTTTCAATATTTACAGAAGCTTGACGGATTTTATGAAGTTAATGAACAGCAAATAGCATACTGGACTCAATGGCTGCAACATTTGCTTAAGCTACATATAGAGCCAACATGCGCTATGGTCATGCAAGGTGTTGTGGACTATTTGAATAACCTGCCGCAAACAGCGGCAGAACAAACAAAACGTCAGCAGATTTTAGTGATTATATCGGGTGGCAACATAAGCGCGCAATCTATGGCGGCAATTTGGCGAGATGATCATCTTAAACATCCACCAACATTGTAAATTAATGCTAGATACTTTGCTGTCAAATAGTGAACTGGACTCAGTACATCATCAACAATGTATTACACCGGGTGTTATCAGCACCTATATTTTAACTTTTTGGAAAAATAATGAATAAGAAATGCTATTGCTTAATTTCGGCAGTCACTTTGGTTATGTGTGGACTCACTAGCCAAGCATATGCGAGCCTTGAGGTGCAAATGCCCACTCAATCTACCCACTTTATTAATGTGAATGGCTATACTATAAACGCTAACGGTAAGCTGATCGAATTTTCTGAATTTGTAGTGAAAGATGATCTTATACAGTCTGTAGGAAAGACAAATCAAGCTACTGAAAGTTTTCTCACAGTAGACCTAGCTGGTAAAACCGTGCTGCCGGGACTGATTGACGCACATGGTCATATACTAGGACTAGGCGCTTATTTATTGGAAGTAGACTTACGCGGCACAATTAGCGAGCAAGAAGCGGTTTCACGGGTATTACAATTTGTAGGCAAACAATCTGTGCATGCCAACGTCAACAAGCAAAATAGCGCTAAAACAGAAAATATCCGCTGGATAATTGGCGACGGCTGGAATCAGGTGTTGTGGCCAGGTAAAACATTTCCAAGTAAAGTAAGTTTAGATCAGGCCATGCCGAATGTGCCTGTAATACTATCAAGAGTAGATGGGCATGCTGTTTGGGTTAATTCTAAAGCGCTTCAATTAGCTGGAATAGATCGCAACACCCCTTCACCAGCAGGCGGTCAAATTGTCAAAGATGAAAATGGCGAACCCACAGGTTTACTAATAGATAATGCAGAATACTTAGTTCAAAAAGTGGTACCCCAACCCACCACTGAAGATTTAGAAGAGCATTTAACAGTCGCGACCAGTCATTTACTTGCACTGGGTATTACCAGTGCCCACGACGCAGGTATTTCTCAAAAAGTACGTAACTTCTACATCGATAAGGCCCAAAAAAATGAGTTGAACTTTCGTATTTATGCCATGTTATCTGCAACCGATCCAGCCATACTAGATATGCTTAAAGCAGGTCATTATTATGACAACAATGGTTTTTTGAGCATACGTAGTGTCAAAGCATATGGCGACGGCGCATTAGGAAGTCGCGGAGCGGCGTTACTAACGGCCTACTCTGACGACCCAGGTAACTTAGGTTTATTACTGACTCCACAAGAAAGGCTGCCCAGTTTATTTAATACTATATTAGGCGCTAATTTTCAGCTAAATTTCCACGCCATCGGTGACCGTGCAAATAGACTAGCATTGCTGCAGTTTAACGACAGTTTTAAAATATTCCCAGAAAACACACAGCGACACAGAATAGAACATGCACAGGTTGTTGCTGTTGAAGATATTCCTTTGTTTAAAAAGTACGGAATTATTCCATCTATGCAGCCCACCCACGCTACAAGCGATATGAACATGGCTGAAGATCGAATTGGTAAAGCCCGTTTAAAAGGCGCTTATGCATGGCAAACGTTTTTAAAACAGGGATCGCGTATTGCTTTAGGGTCTGACTTTCCAGTAGAGCTTGCCAATGCATTTCATGGTTTACATGCCGCGGTAAGTAGACAAAATGCCAACCAAGAGCCAACACAAGGCTGGATTGCTGATGAAAGCCTTGACCGAATTCAAGCACTTAAAGGCTTTACTCTTGATGGCGCGTATGCGGCATTTCAAGAAGACATGATTGGCAGCATTGAAGTCGGCAAAAAAGCCGACTTCATTGTGATTGATAAAGACTATTTCGACATCCCCACAAAAGATATACGCAACATTCAAGTATTATCGACATATGTAAATGGCAAACAGGTGTTTACAAAATAACGGTGCTTACGTGAAGTATAAAAACTAAAAAATAACGTCTTTTAAACATATTGACTATTTAACACACATTGTTAAATAGTCGCAGTCATTAGTTTTCGTAATGCCGTTAGGCAAAGTCGTTTTTTGGAAGCCTTTTTTTATATACGTCTTATAGGCAATTTGATTCTTAATATATACAAATAACGACGCTTGGTTTATGTCTCCCTGTTCGCAACCATGGTCAAGCAGTTGCTGCAATAAAACCGAAGCAAACCCTAAGCGTTGGTATTGTGGATTAATGGCGACACGAGCCAAATGCATAAAAGGTGAATACAATTGATACTGACCAAAACCAATTAATTGTT
Organism: Glaciecola sp.; assembly: GCA_047621065.1. GTDB lineage: Bacteria > Pseudomonadota > Gammaproteobacteria > Enterobacterales > Alteromonadaceae > Glaciecola. Next base: position 13,240 of record JBLHMY010000003.1, read on the forward strand.
GATTCAATAATAATGAAAATGAGCTGAATTCTCCTGCAGTTAACTGCTCAAAGAATTGTTCAGCAGACGCTGGGAAGTCTAATTTTGGTCCTCCCCACATTAACAATGAGCGCTTACTTGTAAACCATAATTGCAATTGCGCAATATGCTCTTTACTTGCTTTTTGTAAGCAAAGTTGATTTTTATCTATGCTTAACAAAGTGTTTTTATCCATTTATTTTCATTTGTAAACGTTAAAGCCTATGGGTTAATTTTTATGTTCTGTTCACATTCTTTTTATCTTTCTCATCAATACGTGCCACTGTAGGTCTATAACATCGGCATTTATACATCTCAGCTTACAAGAGAAAATCTTTCACACTCACCTTTATCAGTATGTACTTTTCCGACAAACATATTGTACGGCCTCACCCAGAGTCTTCCTTCACCGTATAGGGGCCTGTAAAGCACCAGAAAGCTTTCGTCTTCTGAGTGCTGAACAACATCAATCACTTCATAAAAGTGACCTTTGTAGTGCTTGTACTTGCCTTTTTCAAGTTTAGGCATTGCATGTTCCTGAAGTTTGCTTCTGTGTCCGCATAATATAGGTATATTAACGTGATTAGCAAGACCAATAAATCGACCTCGATGCGTTTATAATATTAGCTACGACAGTCTTGTTTACAAATCAATGAAGCAATAACAAGGTGACTAAAGGTGAAAATTTTATTTGTGATCTAGTTCATGCCTAGTATTGTGGTTTACTTGGAGACTTTTTTGATCGTCTACGTCAAGATCAAAAGCTAACATTAATTGTTCCGCTTCATTATCACTTTGGGTGTCACCAAAACCAATAAATATTCCCAATAGTCTTGCATCTTTGCCATTGCGTCGTTCCCACGCTTGGCTTAACAATTCTATTAGAACAGCTTGGTTAATATCACTAGACTTATGTTCTTTGGTGGTTTGTCGAAAATCGCTAAACTTAATCTTCACTCCTATTTTATCTATTCTTCGAGTTTCTATGTGTTTGGCGGCGCGTTGAACTAGTGTCGGCATTAAGCTTTCAATTAGGTATTCTTTTAGTGCCTCTAATGTTGTCATATTTTGAGAAAAAGTCCGCTCTACGGCTACCGATTTACGAATGCGAGACGTTTCCACTCCTCGCTTATCGATACCCTGACACTTATGCCATAAACTAAGACCGAATTTACCAAAACGATGAACAAGTTCCGCTTGACTAGTATTGCGGATGTCCTGCCCCGTATTTAGTCCCAAGGCTTGAAGTTTAGCAAACGTTACCTTGCCCACCCCAGGTATTTTTTGCAGAGGTAATTGCTCAATAAATGAGATTATTTGGTCTGGTTTGACTAAGTATTGACCATTAGGTTTATTCATATCAGAGGCTATCTTGGCCACATATTTTAATGGTGCAATTCCTGCTGATGCAGTTAAGCCTAATTCATTATGTATATTTTTTCTAATATCTTGCGCTATTAACGTAGCCGAACCATTAAACTGCAGGCAATCAGTAACATCTAGATAAGCTTCATCTAATGAAAGTGGTTCAACTAAGTTTGTATAACGGGTAAATATTTCACGAATTTGTGTACTTACGTCTTGATAAACCGTCATTCTGCCTGGAACGATGACCAAATTAGGGCACAACCTCTTGGCCATTGAAGTTGGCATAGCAGAGTGAATACCAAATTTTCGCGCAATATAGTTACAGGTAGACAAAACTCCACGTTGGCTCGATTTGCCACCAACGGCTACCGGTTGATTAGCAAGCGCAGGATTATCTCTAATTTCTACTGAAACGTAAAAAGCGTCCATATCTACATGTATGAACTTTCGCATAACAAGTCATAGCCTCATATAATCACTGTACGTATTAACAGTATTATGACCTGCAAGTATCTATTTTTCTATAGCTAACAAAGAAAACTATATTTTTAAAACAATAAGGTCTATCGTGGTTAGTTATTCCTGGCTTGATTAAGGCGTTATAAAAATAAATAAACCAACGGTTATTATAACATTATTGATTTCTTCATTATTACTTTGCAACCATCGCATTGCATTTTCATCCAATAATCAGCTATTTATCCCTCAAAAAATTGTTGTGGGTCTAATCACGTTCCCGCCGTTCATTCAAAAAAAGGGCAACCATAAGTGCTATGGCGCTGCCATTGATGATCTCCAAAAGATATTTTCAGAACAGCTCTATACCCTCACATTTTATTGCGCACCCCCTTCAAGAATCTATAGGGACTTCAACAATGGCTTAATTGATATTACTATAAATGTAAAAAGTACTGAAAGTTTGAGTTCAAACGTTATTTACTCACAAAAACCTTATGAAGTTCTTGAAGTTGTTTTGTATTCACAAGCAAACAAAAAAAACCAAAAGGTAGCCTCTATTCGTTCATTTAGCTACCATGGAATGCGTCATCAATTAGAAAGTGATGGCTATAAATTTGTTGACGTAACTAATACAAAAGAAGCGATTGCGGTGTTTTTGCGTGGCGGCACAGATTCAATTTTAAGTTATAAACAACCATTTGAGCACTACCTAAACGAGGGAGCAGAAAAACATAAATATGCGGCTTTTAATGTTTCATACACCTACAAAAAGTTGATATCGGTGCCGTCTTATTTTGCGGTTAATGCTAAAACTCAAAGAGCTCTCGAAATAGTAAATAAAATAGATGAATACTATTTGCATCAATAAAACGACCTTGTTATAGGTGCTTATAGAATTTGATTATTCTTCCACTCATCTAATTTAGCTTGGCGTGCCTCTGCTCGCTCAAGCCGTGCTTTTTTTCTATCACAAGGCTCTGGACAATCACAGGCTTTTTCAACACCCAAGGCGCCTAATCCGCCGCATGAACCTGAAATACTTTTCTTTTGAAATATATACCCAATTGCCATAGCCAGTGACATTATTAAAAAGAATCCAAAGGCAAAAATAAATGTACTCACAATTTTCTCTTTCTATAGCAGCCTACGTGTCTGCACTTAACTTTTATTTATTCGGTATACCCTCATAAACGCTAATCATACCCACATCGGCTTGTAATATTTATACTTTAGTTTACCACTTTTCGCTCAATCATTTGCACTTTCTTGGTAAACTCTGTGCTTCGATACTCAACATATTCGTCACCTTCCTTAATAATGAAAAATGCAGCAATACCTTCATTTTCTGCTAATAACTTACCTTGTGTACTTCCCATCACCATGAGCGCTGTTGCTAAGCCATCTGCCTCAATAGACTTTGGTGCTACCACTGTAACCGCTACCATATTATGTTGTATCGGGTAGCCCGTAGTTGGATTGATAAGGTGTGAATATCTTATCCCATCTTCTTCAAAATAATTTCGATAATCACCTGATGTCGCCATGGCATTATCACCAATACTAACAATTTGTTGAATAGCGCGCTCACCAGATAACGGCTTTTCAATGGCAATTAGCCACTTTTCATTATTGGGCTTAGTGCCAGCAACTCTCATTTCACCGCCAATTTCCACCAAATAGTTTGTCAGACCTTCGAAAAGCAAAAGCGCTGCTACTTCATCAACGGCGTAACCTTTCGCAATAGTAGATAAGTCGAGATAAACCTTCGGGTGTAACTTTACAATTTCGCCGTTAGACAAATTGAATTTATCTACGCCTATGTATGCTCTAGTATCGGCTAATTGTGCTTGGGTGGGTATTTTTTCGGCTCGTAGGGTAGGCCCAAAACCCCACAGATTTACAAGCGGCCCAACGGTAATGTCAAGCATACCTTGGCTTCTATGATGCAATTTTAACGCTTCTTGAATAACATAATCAGTGGCGGGTGAAATAGGAAAGGCAACATTTGCTTGTGCTTGATTTAACAACGAAAGCTCAGAGTCTGGAATGTAGGTAGACATAAGCTGGTTTATTTCAACCAGCAACTTATCAACTTTATCTTTCATTTGGGCCGGTGAAAGTTTAGTTGCAGCGCCATCAACATTTACATATTTAATATTGTAAGTGGTACCCATAGTCTCGCCACTAATTGCGATCGTTGGCGGCAGCGGGCGAGCGCATGACCACAACCCTATAAACAGTATTATTGTGAGTGTTACTAATTGAATTATTCGCTTCATAGCCTTTAGTATCATATAAATAGTATTAAATTATAAAATAAAAAAGGGGCTTTCGCCCCTTTCGTTAAATCAGGTAATTACTAACCACCAAAATCATCTAGCATAATGTTCTCGTCTTCAACACCTAAGTCTTTAAGCATATTGATAACAGCAGCGTTCATCATTGGCGGACCACACATATAGAATTCACAATCCTCTGGTGCAGGATGACTTTTCAAATATTTCTCGAGCAATACATTATGTATAAAGCCTGTATCGCCTTCCCAGTTATCTTCTGGTTGCGGATCTGAAAGGGCAACATGCCATTTGAAGTTGTCATTTTCATTTTGTAGCATATTAAAATCATCTACATAAAACATTTCACGTGATGAGCGCGCACCATACCAAAATGTAATTTTACGTCCAGATTTTACTCTGCGAAGTTGGTCAAAGAGGTGCGATCGCATTGGTGCCATTCCGGCTCCTCCGCCAACAAACACCATTTCAGCTTCTGTTTCTTTGGCAAAGAACTCACCAAATGGACCCGAAATTGTTACTTTCTCACCGCCCTTCAAAGACCAAATAAATGATGACATTATGCCCGCAGGTAAACTCAAGTTATTAGGTGGAGGAGTCGCTATGCGTACATTTAATAAAATAATACCTTCTTCTTCTGGGTAATTTGCCATTGAATAAGCACGAATAGTCTCTTCTTCGCATTTAGACTCTACGTCAAAGAAACCAAAATGTTCCCAATCTTTGCGATAGGTGTCAGGAACATCAAAATCTTTGTATTTCACATGATGGGGTGGAGCTTCAATTTGAATATACCCACCAGCACGGAAAGGAACACTTTCGCCATCAGGAATACCAAGTTTAAGTTCTTTAATAAAGGTTGCTACGTTGTCGTTCGAAAGTACTTCACAGTCCCACTTTTTAATACCAAATACTTCTTCAGGCAGTTCAATGATCATGTCTTGCTTAATCGCAACCTGACAAGCCAAACGACAGCCTTGTTTAGCGTCACGCTTAGTAATATGGTCAAGCTCAGTGGGTAGTATTTCACCACCACCGCCTTTTATATCGACCCGACACTGGCCACAAGAACCACCGCCACCGCATGCTGAAGATACAAAAATACCTGAGTCTGACAAAGCACTGAGCAACTTACCACCAGGTTGAGTAGTAATAGTGTGATTAGGGTCATCATTAATCATTATTTTAACTTCACCACTAGCAACTAGCTTAGACTTGGCGAACATAATAATGAATACAAGTATTAGTACTATTGCGATGAACATGCCAACGCCTAAATATATATCTACATTTTCCACTTTAACTACTCCTAGTCGGCTTTAAAGCGCGACACCAGTGAATGATTGGAAACCAAGGGCCATAAGACCCGCAATCATGAAAACAGAACCTAAACCCCGAATACCATCTGGCATGTCTGCATATTTTAGTTTTTCACGAACTGCAGCCAATAATACAATAGCTATCGCCCAACCTATACCACTGCCAATGCCATATACTATACTTTCTGTAAAGTTGTATTCACGTTGCACTGCAAACGCCACGCCACCGAAGATGGCACAGTTAACAGTAATCAATGGTAAAAATATTCCAAGGGCGTTGTACAAAGCCGGAAAATACTTATCTAAAGTCATCTCCAATATTTGTACTAGCGCAGCAATCACGCCAATAAAGGTTAAAAAGCTCAAAAAGCTAAGGTCTGCTTCTGGGAAGCCTGCCCAGTCAAGAGCTCCTGGCGCTAATATTGTGGTATATATAACTTGGTTAACGGGCACTGAAATGCCCAGTACAACGATAACCGCCACACCTAAGCCCATAGATGTTTTAACTTTTTTTGATACTGCTAAAAAGGTACACATTCCCAAAAACAGTGTGAGCGCCATATTCTCAACGAATACCGCGCGAATAAGTAATGATACGTATTGTTCCATGCTGGCTTATTCCTTAGGTTCGACTTGTTCTGGGCGCGCAACGCGTATTGCCCAAATCATTAATCCAATCAATATAAACGAGCTAAATGGTAATATCAGCAAGCCGTTTCCGGTATACCAGCCACCGTTTTGAACAAGTGGCAAAATGGTGAAGCCTAGAAGAGTACCAAAACCAAACAACTCTTTTACAGTGCCTATTATAATCAATACAAAGCTATAGCCTAAACCATTGCCAATGCCGTCTAGAAAACTCATAAACGGCGGTGATTTCATTGCATAAGCTTCTGCTCGTCCCATTACAATACAGTTGGTAATAATAAGGCCAACAAATACTGATAATTGCTTCGAAATTTCATATGAATATGCTTTTAATACTTGGTCAACAACAATTACCAGTGAAGCAATAATTGTCATTTGAACAATAATTCGTACGCTAGACGGAATTTGGTTTCGTATTAACGAAATAAATAAATTAGAAAATGCAATTACCACGGTAAGCGCTAACGACATTACCAATGCAGTTTCTAATTTAGTGGTAATTGCTAATGCTGAGCAAACCCCAAGTACATGCAGCGCGATAGGGTTACTATCGACTATTGGCCCGAAGAGGGCTTTTTTCATTTCTTTAGTTTCAGCCATGTTCGTACCTTAAGATTTCCAAGATTGATTTTTCAAGTAAGTACCGTAACCGTTATCACCGGCCCAGTATACAAGTGTGTTTTCAACGCCATTACTCGTTAACGTTGCGCCAGACAAAGCGTCTACCGCATACACATTATCGTTACCCACATTTTTAGCAACCGAAATAGCCACTTCACCGTCTTTAAACAGGCGTTTGCCATCCCATTTGTCTTGCCAGGATGGGTTGAGTATTTCAGCGCCAAGCCCTGGTGTTTCCTTATGCTGATAATAAATTAGTTCCCGAATAGTATTACCGTCGTTATCAAGCGCTAAAAAGCCATACATTAAGTCCCATAAACCACTGCCATGAACCGGCAAAATAAGTCGGATAACGGTCCCGGTCTCGTCCTTTATGTGGAAGACATTAGCAATACTTGAGCGTTGCTTGAAGCCAACATTACTTTTTCCAACAGCAACACCAAACTCGTCGGTTTTTGCGGCTTTGTACATGTCAAAATCTACGCTAGGCTTGTCAACATACTTGCCTGTGGCTAGCTCTATGAATTTTTCTTCAACCAGCGAGTCGTACAATGCTGCAATTTGTGATTTGTCGGTTGCTTCATCCAACAGACCTGCTGCGCTTAAAATATTCGATTTTTTATCTAAAGCCGCATTAGTTTCTTGTAAGCTTCTCAAACCAACTGCTGCACTAGACACAACGATTGAACATACGAAACATACTGCCACTACTACGCCAACAGTTTTTCCTAAAGTTTCTTTTTTAGCCGACACGGGCAAGTCTCCGTTTAATGTTGCTTTGCGCTACGAAGTAGTCAAATAGTGGTGCCCACAAGTTTGCAAACAAAATAGCTAACATAATTCCTTCTGGGAAGGCTGGATTTAAGGCTCGAATAAATACCGTCATAAAGCCAATAAATATGCCATAAAACCATTTACCTTGATTAGTAAACGATGCCGAGACCGGATCGGTAGCCATAAAGAACATACCAAATGCAAGGCCCCCTATTACAAAGTGGAAGTACCACGGCATATTGAGCATTGCATTTGATGCTTCACCGCCGCCAATAATATTGAGTAATAAACCAAAGCCCGCGGCGCCAAGGGCTACGCCAGAGACAATTCGCCAACTTGCAATCCCCAAGTACATAATAAACAAACCACCCAGCAATATCATAAGGGTAGACACTTCACCAACCGAGCCAGGAATATTACCTAAAAACGCTTGAATGAAGTTTTCATTGGTATACTCAAGCGTGCCACTTGCTGCTTGCGTTAACCATGTTGCTCCAGAGTAACCATCGGCTGCTACCCACACCTGGTCGCCTGATATTTGTACTGGATATGCAAAGTATAGGAATGCACGACCCGATAATGCTGGATTCAAGAAGTTGCGCCCTGTTCCACCAAATATTTCTTTAGCAATAACAACGCCAAAGGTAATGCCTAGTGCAACTTGCCACAATGGAATAGTCGCGGGCAAGGTAAGCGAGAAGAGCACTGAGGTAACAAAAAAGCCTTCGTTAACTTCATGTTTTCTAACTGAAGCAAACAAAACTTCCCAAAAGCCACCTACTATGAAGGTTGTTGCGTATATGGGAACAAAGAAACATGCTCCATAAAACATCATGCTGCCCCACCCTGTGCTTGCGTCCATACTTCCGCCTAGCATAGTAAACAGGGCTGCCTGCCAAATATCTGGTAAAGTACCAGCGCCGGCTAATATAGCCTCATGAGCTTGCGCGCCAATATTGTACATACCGTAAAACATAGCCGGGAATGTAGCCATCCATACAAATATCATTATTCGCTTTAAGTCGATGCTATCTTTAACATGAGTATTGGCTTTGTTGACTTTACCCGGGGTATAGAAAATAGTAGCCGCAGCTTCATAAAGTGCATAAAACTTTTCGTACTTCCCACCAGCATCAAAATCTGGCTCAATTTTTTCAATAAACGCTTTTAAACCCATGACTTACCCCTCAGATTCAATAGTTGTTAATACTTCACGCAATACTGGGCCGTAATCGTATTTACCCGGACAAACATAAGTACACAAGGCTAAATCTTCTTCATCTAGCTCCAGCGCGCCCAAAGTTTGTGCTCCGTCGGTATCGCCTGATAGAAGGTCGCGAAGTAGTAAAGTTGGAATAACGTCTAACGGCATAATACGTTCGTAGTTGCCAATAGGAACCATAGACCGGTCTGAACCATTGGTCGTTGACGTCATGTTAAATAATCTTTTAGGAATTAAGTGTCCTAAATAAGCGCGTGTAACTGAGTGCTTGTCACCACCTGGCGTAATCCACCCTAGAAATTTCTTTTCGGTATCTTCTTGTATTAATGATACTTGAAGATGAAAACGTCCTAAGAATGCCTGCGGGCCACTTGCTTTGGTTCCATTTAAGACAGAGCCTGAAATTACGCGAGTTGGTGTCTCGCCAATTTGCCCACTAACCATTTCATTTGTGCTTGCGCCCAGTTGCGTGCGCACAATCACGGGAGTCTTGGCCGCGGGCCCAGCAATCGAGATTACGCGACTATTATCTAGCTCACCTGACGTAATAGAAGCTCCGAAACAAATTACATCTTGGTAATTGATATGCCACACTTTCTTGCCTACACCAACGGTATCAAGGTGATGAATATGCGTGCCGACTAATCCAGAAGGATGGGGGCCGGCAAACTCATGCAACTCCACGTTATTACCATTGGCGTTAACGTTTGCACCAGCAGCCTTACACACAAACACTTTACCGGCGGCTGCCAACTGAGTAAGTACTTTTATCCCGTTTGCAAAATCGTCTTCACGCTCTGCAATGACCATTTGTGGGTCAACGGCTAATGGATTAGTGTCGGTTGCGGTCACAAAAATAGAATGTGGAGTGGCGTCAATCGCGGGAGTTTTGCTAAATGGACGAGTTCTTAATGCCGTCCATAAACCAGACTCAATGAGAGTATCAACTAGTATTTGACGCTCAGTATTAAGAATGGCACTCGCTGCGATTTTTTCGAATGCGACAGCATCATCGCCTTTGACACCAACCACTACCGATTGCAAAATACGCCTGTCTCCGCGATTTATTTGAATCACTTCACCTGCAGCAGGCGCAACGAACTTTACCCCAGGGTTTTTTTTGTCTTCAAACAAAAGCTGCCCCTTTTTAACCACGTCGCCTACCTGTACGTGCATGGTTGGCCGCATTCCTATGTACTCTTCCCCTAACACAGCTACCTTCGAGATAATAAGGGTGTTCCCTATAGTCTGCTCTGGCGCGCCTGAAATAGGAAGGTCTAAGCCTTTTTTGATTTTAATCATATGCTAATTGCTACTCTCAAATAATTACTAATTTAAATTGACCTGCCTGAGGTCATTTTAAATTAGCCACTACTGCCTTAGGTATGAAATTCAACACGAAGTTACTACTCAGTCTGTTTCTACTAGAAACTAACTACCAGCAATCCATGTTTTCTTATTATTTTTTTCTGTTTTTTTTGGTACATTGATGAATTATCAATGCACTACACCGACTGTCTCTGGGTGGTCTAGCATGCCCAGAAAGTGATCAAGTCAATTTATTGCTTAATTTTAGCATTAACTACCCCCAAAAGGCTATGAGAATTATGCTAAAACCATTATTCTATATTTAAAAATGTACCTAAAAAACAACACTGAAATTTGCCAAATGTGCGCGGGGTAATAATTCAGGCATCAAATTTAACGAATGGTCTAAAAAAAACACTGCTGGCCACCCTTATAATTTATGTTCGCAGTAAAGAGTTTGTGTTAAACACAATAATCAATTAGCTGCGTTTAGCACAAATAACTACTTCCATTGCACCAATGCGTTTACATCGGCCTCGTAATCAACTCCTTGAATAGCAAAGCCAAACAAGTTCAAAAACTCGGTATTGTAACCTTTATAATCGCTTAATTGATGAAAAGTGTCTTGTGTTACTTGATCCCACAAGGCCTTTATTTTTGCTTGCGTTGCATCATTGGTTTCTTTGTCGTCCATTCTATAGCGGTTCATGTCATCGAGAGTAGGAGTTGCACCATACAAACAACGGTTAAATAAACCCACTATTTGTTCAATACAGCCTTCATGAGTGCCTTCTTCTTTCATCACTTTGTAAATAAGCGAAATATACAACGGCATAACCGGAATAGCACTACTTGCTTGGGTCACTAAAGCCTTTAGCGAAGACACGTTTGCCTGCGCATTAATACCCGATAATTTATCGATAATAGCGCTTGCTGCGCGATCTAAATCTTCTTTAGCCAAACCAATTGTAGCCTGGCCATAAATAGGCCACGTTAGTTCTTTACCTATGTACGTGTAGGCGGTAGTTTTACAACTTTCACTTAGGACACCAGCCTCATTAAGTTGCACTAACCAACGCTCCCAATCTTCACCGCCCATAACCTTCACCGTTTGTGCAATTTCATCTTCATTGGCGGGCTCTAGGGCTATTTCATGGACTAAATCTTTGTCCGTATCATAGGTTTTTGTTTTATACGCTTGGCCAACGGGCTTTAACGTAGATTTAAACACCTCACCGGTGTCTGGGTCAGTCCTTCGTGGAGATGCTAGGCTGTATATCACCAAATCTATTTTGCCTAAATCCACTTTGATTTTTGCAATCACATCGGCTTTTATTTGGTCAGAAAATGCATCACCATTAATCGTATGCGCATACAAGCCAGCGTCAATAGCTTGATCATGAAACGCAGCAGTATTATACCAGCCCGCGGTCCCGGTTTTGCGCTCTGAGGGGGGCTTTTCAAAACATACTCCTAAGGTATTTGCACCATAGCCAAACGCTGAAGTGATTCTTGATGCCAAGCCATAACCGGTAGATGAACCAATCACAAGAACATTTTTAGGCGCGCTATCGCTTGGCGTATTGTGTGTATTGGGTATTTGAGATTTCACATAGGCAATTTGATTTTCAACATTTGTAGCACAGCCTTTTGGATGTGCATTTGTGCAAATAAATCCGCGTACCTTCGGTTTGATGACCATGTAAATCTCCTAAACTTTTTATTTTATTTTTTAACCGTGTACCCAGTGTTCGTAAATCAACAAGGGCACTAAATATTCATGCTTTGACTATGGTAACCGAGCTTAGGTAAAAAACAAATCTGTCCAGATTGTTTTTATTGCATTTTTACTGACCGTACTACTATTTGTTAGATACCTAAGGCTTTTTATTAGCAAATTTTTTCTCACATATCAACATATCAACGATTTTGATAATACGCTTTTTCAGATAACTCATGATAACGCTTAACGCCTGCATAGAACTGTGTATAGGAAGCGTATATCTTGGCAAACTCGGCATTATCAAGCACTTCCTTTTGCAAAACAGTTTTAGTTGCCGCTTTTAGTGCAACTAAAACGTCCTGAGGTAAAGGCAATACTGTTATGCCGTGCTCATCTATAATCTGTTGCATTGCCATATGATTTCGCGCGGTATATTCATCAAGCATATCTTGGTTAACTGCGCGAGTAGCTACCGCCACTATTTTTTGCAAATCTTTAGGCAAGGCTTCAAAGGCCTCTTTATTAACAATGAACTCGAGCAAAGTACCTGGCTCATGCCAACCGCTGTGGTAATAATAGTTAGCCGTTTTATGCAGACCAAAGGTTAAATCATTATAGGGTCCAACCCACTCCGTTGCATCAATAGCTCCGCTTTGCAAAGAGGTAAATATTTCGCCGCCCGAAAGGGTAATAGGTAAGCCCCCAATTTCTTTTAATACTTCCCCGCCAAGACCGGGTATGCGCATTTTCAGCCCCCTCATATCTTCAACTGAATTGATTTCCTTTTTGAACCAACCCGCCATTTGCACTCCGGTGTTACCACCGGCAAATGGAATAACACCAAATGGCGCGTACAATTCTTGCCATAATTCCATGCCTCCACCGTGATGCAACCAAGCGTTCATTTCAGTTGCATTCATACCAAAAGGAATAGCTGAAAATATAGGTGCGGCTGGAATTTTACCTTTCCAATAGTATGCGCCAGCATGCCCCATTTGCGCACTTCCTGCAGATACCGCATCGAACACTTCAAATGCAGGCACCAATTCACCTGCACCATAAACAGTAACTTCCAAACGACCATTAGACATGATGTTTACGTATTGGGCGAACGTTTCAGGCGCTCTACCTAGGCCGGGGAAATTTTTTGGCCATGACGTGACTAATTTCCACTTTATTTTTTCTACACTTTTTTGGCTATCGCTTGCGCTAGGGGTGGCAGCGTCTTTGCCACCGCAGCCTATAAGAGCTGAACTGGCTAAAACGATAAGGCCCCATTTGATAGAACGTATTATTGTATTCATTTTTTCCTTTCCTTTATAAAATTCCAGCATCAGTTAACGCAAGCTAACCATAAACAATATCAACTAGCCATGTAACCGTTTGCGGCCAAACAGCCATTATCACCAGTAATATTACTTGTATAATAATGAAAGGGATTACACCTTTATAAATATGCATTGTTTTTACACTAGCAGGCGCTACACCACGCAAATAAAACAGCGCAAAACCAAAGGGTGGCGTTAAAAAAGAGGTTTGTAAATTAACTGCAATCATAATGCCTAGCCACACTGGATCTATGCCCATGATAATAAGAATTGGCGCAACAATAGGCACAACCACAAAGGTTATTTCAATAAAATCGAGAATAAACCCTAGTAAGAATATAAGCATCATTACCAATAACATAGCAGTAAACACACCACCAGGCAGATTAGTAAAAATATCTTTTAACAAAATTTCACCACCAAGCCCTCTAAATACGAGCGAGAATATAGACGCGCCAATAAGTATCAAAAATACCATTGAGGTTACTTTTGTGGTTTCTTGAACAATGTGTTTTATGTTTGGCTTACTCAACTTCTTTTTAATACCCGCTAGCAGCAACGCACCCACTGCGCCAACGCCAGCAGCTTCAGTAGGTGTTGCAAAGCCAAATAAAATTGAGCCCAGCACGCACATAATAAGCACTAAAGGAGGTAACAGAGACAACAACAAACTACGTAAACTAGTATGTTCGTTTTGTTGACCATACTGGGGTACTTGTTGCGGTGAAAATTTACTTACCGCCCACAAATATAGTAAATAAAATACCACCAAAAGTAATCCCGGTATCAATGCACCTACGAACAAATCGCCAACTGATACGCTGTCTGGAGAAAAAATCCCCATATCAAGTTGCGCCTTTTGGTAAGCACTTGACAATACATCCCCCAGCAAAACAAGCGCAATTGAGGGCGGAATAATTTGCCCTAACGTACCTGTTGCACATATTACACCAGTCGCCAACTGTGGTGAGTAGCCGCGTTTTAGCATGATGGGCAGTGAGAGCAACCCCATGGTAACAACGGTCGCGCCAACAATACCGGTACTTGCGGCCAGCAGCATGCCTACCAACACCACCGAAACTCCCAAACCTGTTTTAAAACGACCTAACAAAGACGACATGCTAACCAAAAGATCTTCAGCAATTTTTGACCTTTCTAGCACCACACCCATAAATACAAATAGCGGCACGGCAATCAACGTGGTGTTATTAACAATGCCAAACAAACGATTAGGGGTTGAAATAAGGTAGGAAGCGTCAAACACGCCAAACGCAATGCCAGCAAAAGCAAACAACAGTGAAACACCCGCTAGGGTAATCGCAACGGGATAACCCAATAAGAGTACCAAACATACAACCGCAAACAAAACTAAGGCAAGAAATTCCATATTATTGTGTCTTACTCATAACCCACAGACTTTTACTATGCTTTATGATTTCAGAAATAGCCTGCAAAACCATCATAATAGCAAATATGAGCATGAATGATTTTAAGATATATACGAATGGCAACCCGCCGGGCTCACGCGAGCCTTCTAACAATTGCCAAGATTGCATCACGTAAGGCCAGCAGGTAATAGCGATATAACTGGCAACCGGTAACATTAGTAGCAAGCACCCGAGTAAATCTACGATATGCTTAACTTTTACCGAATAACGCCTGTAGAAGACATCAACGCGTACGTGTCCATTTTGTTGATAAGTATAGGCACTACCAAGCAAAAAAACCGCAGCGTGTAGGTAAGTAATTGATTCTTGCATGGCTATCCAGCCCAAATCAAAACCATATCTAAGAACAACCACAGCAAACATAATAACCGCCATTAACAAAGTGCAATAGGCGACAGCTTTGCCAATAAATGCGTTAGTTTTGTCTATTGTGTGACTTATGATGGCAAGCATAGGGCCGCTTTGGTTTTTTTTTATTATTAGCGTGAGTGTATGGGCTTGTTAGTGTGCTTGCAACAGATGCTTTAGCCAATGCGACTAATGTCTGCTTATTTACCTTTTGCCAAGTTGTTAGCTTTTGTCCCCGAAATGAGACTGCCAAACACCAAGTTAAAAGGCTTAGTGGTGAAAATTGGATAGCCAAATCAAGTATATCTATAATAATTGACAGCTTTTACGAAAAGAAAAAACCAACTGGCGTAAAACAGTTGGCTTTTATAATTACATGCTTGTAGGACTTAACCAAGCTTCTGTGTTCAAAATGCAGCATTTAACATACCGCGGTTAAAAATACAGAATATTTAAGTTAAACGATAACTAAGCAATAATTTCGATTAATTCAACATCAAATACTAAGGTGCTAAACGGGCCAATAGCTGCGCCTGCGCCTTGTTCACCATAAGCTAAGTCGTGTGGAACATAAATACGCAATTTATCACCAACTGACATTAGCTGAAGTGCTTCAGTCCAGCCTTTAATTACGCCGCCAACGGGGAATTCTGCAGGCTGTCCACGATCGTAGCTGCTGTCAAACACGGTACCGTCCATAAGCGTTCCATGATAGTGAACACGTACTGTTGACTCGGCTGTTGGTTTATCGCCGCTAGCTTGATTAATCACTTCATACTGCAAGCCCGATTCCGTTATTGTGATATCTTCGCGTTCACCGTTTTTGGCTAAAAAGTCTGCGCCTTCTTGCACTGCACCAGCAAATTGGTCTTGCTTGGCAGCCTGCATACGCTGATGAATTTCATTAAAGGCAAGTCTTAATTCGTCGTTACCAACGCTTGGCTTGGCTTTAGCAAATCCGTCTAGAATACCGGCCTTAACTATTTCAATATCGAGACCTTCAAAAGGATTTGAGGCAAGTTGTTCGCCCATTTGGTAGCCAATTCCATAACTTGCTTGTTCTTCTGTACTGGTATATTTATCTGCCACAGTTGCTCCGTTAATTATCGTTAAAATCAGAGAACGAATTGTATCACACTCATGTTGGCGACTAAAAGGTAGCCAAGCGTAAAGCGCAGATTATATGTACGTGAGCAAAGAATACACATGTTTTTATTATATTTTATGGTAACTTATGCGCTGTAGATGTTAAACACGTACCATTTTTATTGATATTTATTATTCTTAAGCTGTATAAATTTAGTCACATGGAGTTTGTTAGTAATATGAAGCCTGCGTTAATCGAGCAACTTAAAGAAACCGTAAAATACTTAGGTGCCACCCTTGGCGACACTATTCAACAAGAGTTAGGCGAGCAGTGGCTTGAAACCATTGAAAAAATTCGCCATGACGGTCGGCACTCATCTAAAGGTGACGCAAACAGTACCGACAGCCTTACCCACACGCTAGCCAACTTAGACAACCAATCTTTACTCACAATTGCCAGAGCATTTGCGCAGTTTTTAACACTTGCAAATATAGCCGAGCAAGAATTCAACATAGCCTTGAACAAGAAAAATTCATTAGACTTACAACTAAACAATTTAGGTCAGTATTTAGACCTAGACGCAGATAAAGATAAGGTACTTAGCGCGATACAAAATCTAAATATAGATTTAGTACTAACCGCTCATCCTACAGAGGTTAACCGGCGCACCAATATTTATAAACATCGTCAGTTAGCATCACAATTGCAAAAATTACACAGTAACGATATATCTAATGTAGAAAGCAGACGTGTTAAACAGCGTATAGCTGACCTTATTAGTCAAGCTTGGCATACGGAAGAAATACGAACTGTTCGCCCTACCCCCGTTGACGAAGCAAGTTGGGGCTTTTCCGTTATAGCAAATTCACTGTGGGAAGCGGTACCCGACTTTTTACGCGACCTAGACGACTATCTTCATGTTAATTTTAAAACCGCGCTGGCGCTAAGCGCCAAGCCAGTCCAGTTTAGCTCTTGGATGGGCGGAGACCGCGATGGTAACCCTTTCGTTACCTCAACACTTACCCAAGAAGTATTGCTGCTTGCAAGACGTGAGGCTGCTAAGCTTTTTAAAAGCGATGTAGACCAACTACAAGCAGAATTATCGATGAATCAATGTAATGAGGCGCTGCGTGAGCAAGTGGGAGATGTAAAAGAACCCTACAGAGCCATATTAGAGCCGCTTATTCAAAAGCTGCAAAACACTCATGAAGGAAAATCAAGTGTTGATACATGGGTGCAAACAAACGACGAGTTACAAAAACCGCTACTAGATTGTTACCACTCTCTACTTGAGTGCGGTATGGAAGTCATTGCCAATGGCGCCTTACTCGACTGTTTGCGTCGCTCATATTGCTTTGGTGTGCATTTACTGAAGCTAGACATAAGGCAAGATGCCCAACGCCACGCAGACGTATTTAGCGAACTCACCCGCTACTTGGGTATGGGTGATTACAATCAGTGGAATGAAGATGACAAACAAGCCTTTTTGCTACGCGAACTTTCATCTCGCCGCCCGCTGGTTCCTCGCGACTGGATACCTTCAAGCGATGTAAAAGAAGTTTTGGACACCTGTAAGGTCATTGCCAACAATGGCAAAGACGGCTTTGGTATTTATATTATTTCAATGGCCAGTGAGCCTTCCGATGTGCTTGCAGTTCAGTTGCTATTAAAAGAGTCTGGAGTAGATTGGCCAATGCCCGTTGCACCATTGTTTGAAACCTTAGATGATTTAAACAATTCACCTAGCGTTATGCAAAAGCTCCTTAGCATTGATTGGTACAAAGGCTATGTAAATGGGCAGCAATTTATTATGATTGGATATTCAGATTCGGCTAAAGATGCAGGTTCTTTGGCGGCCGGTTGGGCACAATATAGCTCTCAAGAAGCCTTAGTTGCTATAGCCAAGAAACATAAGGTTAAGTTAACTTTGTTTCATGGCAGAGGCGGTACTATTGGTCGCGGCGGTTTACCTGCAAAAGCGGCTATTCATTCACAACCTCCTGGCTCACTCGACGGTGGTTTTAGGGTGACCGAACAAGGCGAGACTATTCGATTTAAATTTGGTATGCCACAGTTGGCCAAACGCAGTTTGTCTTTGTATGCATCAGCGGTGCTTGAAGCGGTATTATTACCTCCGCCTGAGCCTAAGCCTGCATGGCGTGAAATTATGACCACAATGGCTAATAAAGGCCGCGACAACTATCGCCATACTGTGAACACCGATCCTGAATTTGTGCCCTACTTTAGGGCGGCCACCCCCGAACAAGAACTCGGTAAATTGCCCTTGGGCAGTCGCCCTGCTAAACGAAATCCCAACGGCGGGATTGAAAGTCTGCGGGCTATTCCATGGATATTTGCCTGGGCACAAACTCGCTTAGTGCTGCCCTCATGGTTAGGGGTGATGCGCGCGGTTGATGAAGTAAACCAAGGTGACAACGCGCTTATTGTGCAAGATATGATTGAACAATGGCCATTTTTTGCATCACGCTTGTCTATGCTCGACATGGTCTTCCAAAAGGCCGACCCTAACGTGAGTGAAGCTTACGACAAGCGATTGGTCCCTGATAACCTTGTGCATTTTGGCGCAGCACTGCGTGAAGAACTCGTGCAGTCAATGCAAAGTTTATTGAAAATAACAGATCATGAGCACATGATGGAAGACGATCCTAACGCTCGAAATTCGATGCAAATTAGAGCAGGCTACCTGCAGCCTCTGCACTACGTGCAAATTGAACTGTTAGACAGAATACGCAAAGCACAAACATCTGAGTTTAAAGACAACGACATTGTGGTGTTAGAGCGCGCTATGATGGTAGCCATTAC
>JBLHMY010000004.1:0-31928 GCA_047621065.1 Glaciecola sp.
TCTATTGCACGTTTAATGCCTTTGCCCACTTCTTTTTCATTACCGTAATCACAAGCAGAATCAAGATGTCGATAGCCTACTTTAATGGCTTGATAAACTGCATCTGCGCAAACCTCGGTAGCTATTTTCCAAAGTCCAAATCCAACCTGCGGTATTGATTTACTCGTATTGGTCATTCTTTTCCCCGTGCTTTATAGTCTTGTATAAGACATAAGATAGAAGAAGGTTAATATGATGTCAATTGAACATTGAGTAATTTTGGTTAATACACGTTGACAAAGCATAGTCGCCGTTATAATTTAAGTCTTATATAAGACTTGAATTAACGTGATATTCAGGCTGCAAGTTTGGTTAAGCAATAGTTAAATCTATTGAAGTATAGCTGCTCAAACCATCATGCTGTGATTTCGCAAATAATAAGAAGTATAAAATGTCGATAACCGAGCAAACTAAAATGTTAGTACCGCCCGCTACCGTGCCCGATTGGAACGCCATAGACCAAGTTATGGTGACTGGCCGTGCTCAGTTAAGTCAAAGCAATATAGTCAATATTGCAACATCAAATGGAACGCTTAGTATTAGTGTGCATGAATTTGGTATTCGTTTGCGCATGGGCAGCGTAACGCAGGCGAATTACGAGATGCTGCAAGCCTCTATAAAAGCAAAACCATGCACTGTTGAAGGAGACGATCATTTCACAACAATTGTTTGTGAAGACTCACTTGTTCACATTCATCATTCGCCCTTTTCATTTTCCTTCACAAAAGCAGATAAATGCATTTTGCAAAGCGCGAACGACGGTCATTTTGTGCGCCAATATCGCTTACCGCCACTGGCAAGAGTGCAGCAGGGATGGTTGGTAAACTTTCAGTTAGGGCCGCAAACACCAGTGTATGGCTTAGGTGAAAAATGGTCAAAAATAGACAAGAGAGGTCAATACATTCGCTCGAACAACCATGATGCGCTTGGTGTAAATGCCGAAATTTCATATAAAAACACGCCATTTGCATGGAGTAATGATGGTTGGGGAGTATTTGTGCATACCCCTTCAGCGGTATCGCACAGTGTGGGTTTTGCGCCATGGTCGCAGCGTGCTTATGGACTGTTAGTAGAAGACGAGTCTTTAGATCTGTTTATTTTGCACGGCAGCAACGGTCAAGAAATACTAAAGACCTACCATATGCTTACCGGCAGTGCACCGGTGCCACCTGCGTGGAGTTTGGGCGTGATATTGTCGAAAGCCTATTACAAAAACGCTGAAGAATTATTAGAGACCGCTCGCATGGTTCGCCACAAAAAAATGCCGTGTGACGTTATTACCCTTGATGGACGCGCATGGCAAGACACCGACACCCGCTTTGCCTTTGAATGGGACGCCAAGCGTTATCCTAATCCCGCCACGGTGCTGAATCAGTTAAAAGCAATGCATTTTAAAATTTGCATTTGGGAGTATCCTCTGGTGTCCGTAAAAAACCCTCTGTTCGATGAAATGGCTGCCAAAGGGTGGTTGCTGAAAGATAAACGCACGGGGCAAGCGTATCGCTATAGCTGGGACATGAGCGCATTTGCCGAGGTATTAACGCCGTTGCCCGAATCGGGCATTGTTGATTTTACCCACCCCGAGGCGTACGCATTTTGGCTTGAAGCGCATAAACCCTTGTTCGATTTAGGCATAGACATGATTAAGGCCGACTTTGGTGAGCAAGTTGAAGACAACAACATGCTAGCGTTTAACGGCGACAGCGGTTTGCGTTTGCACAACGTATACAGTCTTTTGTATAACCGCTGTGTGTATGAAGCTGCGCAAAAATACAGTAAAAACGGACCATTTTTATTCAGCCGATCGGCTTGGACTGGGTCACACCGGTATCCCAGTCAGTGGGGCGGTGATCCACAAGCAGACTGGGGCGGCCTTGCCGGCAGTATTCGTGGCGCCCTAAGTTGGGGAATGTCGGGGGCGCCCTACTATGCAACCGATGTGGGCGGTTTTTATAAAGACACCCGCGATGCTGAGCTATATGTTCGCTGGGCACAAACGGCAGTGTTCTGTGCACATATGCGCCTGCACGGCATAGGCCAAAGAGAGCCTTGGAGCTATGGAGCAGATGCTGAACAAGCCGTTAACCAAGCACTTCGTTTACGATATCAATTACTACCCTATATTCAAGGCGTGATGCAACAGGCTCACAATACTGCTTTACCCGTAATGCGAGCTATGCCGCTTGCTTTTCCCAAAGACAAACTTGCATGGCCATTTGACCTTCAGTTTATGCTCGGTGACCACATGCTAGTGGCACCGTGCATTGAGACCGGTGGACAGGTTGAGGTATATATTCCCATGGGCGATTGGGTGCGCTTTCCATGTAAAACCAAGGTGATGGGAGGAAAGCTGGTAACGTTGTCTTTGGCCTTAAATGAAATGGCGGTGTTTGTTCGAAAGGGAAATAAGCTGCCTCTTGGCCCCGATATTGAGCACACCGATTTGCTCAATTTAGACAGCCCTTACGCCAACTTACCGGTTGTTGAATATTGGCTTGCTGAGCCCGTTGATGAGTAATCAAAATATGTCTACTTATGTTGCAATTACGCTTTTTGTTACGAAGGTGTTAGGGTCATTTAATTATCATGTTGGGCTTTTTGCTCGAAACATTGCCGGGGGGTTGTTAGCGGCAATGTTAGTCATGATTTTAATGCAGGTGTTTTTTCGATATGTAATGAACGATTCTCTTACTTGGACTGAAGAACTGTCTAAATACGCTATGGTATGGGTAGCCTGTTTAGTGTCGCCGTGGGCGTACCGAGAAAACCTTAATGTGTCTATTGAACTGTTTGCCGACGCACTCCCCTTACTTTTAAAACGATTAACCGAGATATTGATTACCCTGCTGGTGATGTTTATCAGTGCTATGTTTTTCATATATAGCGTCGATTTTTGGCTGTCAGGCTTAACCATTACGGCGTCGTCTGTGCCTGTTAAGCTTGCTGTGTTTTATAGCTGTATCCCCTTTATGTTTGTTGGATTATTTTTGGTTGGTCTGGAACGCTTGCTGCTGCAAACCTTGCCTCTAAAAGCAGTAAAACCAGGAGCTGTGTAGAATGTCGTTGAGTTATTTTTGGATTTTCATACTGCTACTAACCGCAGGCACACCGGTGGTGTTTGCATTATTAATTGGCCCCGGCGTGAGTTTGATGATAGACGGCAATGAGGTGTTTTTTTCAGCGCTGCTAAATAGGCTGTACTCTGGCATAAATTCATTCCCACTAATGGCGGTACCGTTTTTTATTCTTGCCGGCGAACTCATGAATCAGGGCGGTATTACGCAGTCTATTGTGCGGTTTAGCCAAACTTTAATTGGTCATTTTCGTGGCGGTTTAGCCCAGGTAAATATTCTTTCATCGGTTCTTTTTGCGGGTTTGTCGGGTTCTGCGGTAGCCGATACATCGGCTTTGGGTAAAATGCTTATACCGGCCATGGAGCAAAATGGTTACAGCCGTCGTTTTGCCGCAGCCATAACGGCAGCTTCATCGGTTATAGGCCCTATTATTCCGCCTTCAGGTATTATGATTTTATATGCATTTATTATGAATGTATCGGTAGCGGGTATGTTTTTAGCCGGAATTGTTCCGGGTATTCTCATTTGCGCCGGTTTAATGATTGTTACCAACCGCATTTCCAAAAAACGTAATTATCCTGTTGCGAATTCTAAAGCCAGTTGGCAAGAGCGAGGATCTGCATTTAAAGCTTCGTTTCTGCCCCTACTGACTCCTATTATTTTACTGGGCGGTATTTTATTAGGCGTGTTTACGCCCACCGAGGCAGCAGCGGTAGCCGCAGGTTACGCATTAATCATCACATTGTTCTTCACCAAAACACTAAAAGTAAATCGTCTTGGTTCAATTATGGTTAATGCTGCGGTGCAGTCGGGCACTATATTATTATTAGTTGGTTCGGCGGTGACCTTCGCTTGGATTATAACGGTTTCAGGCACAGCTGACTTGCTCGCAGGTGAGATATCGCAAATCACTGAAAACGTACTGTTGTTATTGCTCATTATCAATTTGTTTTTATTTGCTATAGGCATGTTTTTAGATGCCGGCCCGGCCATTCTTATTTTAGGACCGGTACTGGCGCCTATATTCATTTCCCTAGGTATTGACCCACTGCATTTTGCAGTAATTATGTGCGTAAATTTAACCGTTGGTTTAGCGACGCCTCCTATGGGGCTAGTACTATTTGTGGCGGCTTCAGTGTCAGGCGAAAAAACAGAGAATATTGCTTATGAAATG
Organism: Glaciecola sp.; assembly: GCA_047621065.1. GTDB lineage: Bacteria > Pseudomonadota > Gammaproteobacteria > Enterobacterales > Alteromonadaceae > Glaciecola. The sequence continues at coordinate 4,288 of JBLHMY010000004.1, forward strand.
CTGCCGTTTTTAGCGGTAGAGGCATTCGTGATTATTCTCATTACCTATTTTCCGGCCCTCACAATGACATTACCTACCTTATTTGGATTTGCCTAAGTGTTTACTAAACGAAATATTTTACTTTTTCTATATGCGTTAATAGCCATTATGTGTTCTGTTGGTATTTATAAGTCGGGCTTTAGCGAAGCTGAATTCACTATTAAGGCAGCTATTCAAGCGTCTACTAAAGATGAAGATTATGTTGGGCTAATGGCCTTTAAAACCTTCATTGAGCGAGAAAGCGACGGCCGTGTGGAAGTGCAAATTTTTCCTTCTGGACAGTTTTGTGGCGCAGTACCAGAATGCATTGGTAATTTGCAGTCGGGCGTGCTTGAAATGTTTCCTAGCACTGCCGGTGGCACCGGTAACTTCTTTGCACAAGCACAAGTGCTAGATTTACCTTATGTATTTATTGATGACAGGCACGCTGAATGCGTTTTAGATGGTCCTATTTTAGATAAAATTCGCACGACTGTATTGCAACAAGGACTTAATTTACGCTTAATTGGCGTGTCTAATACCGGTGGTTGGCGTAACTTTGCCACCACAGATAAGCCAATACGAAAACCTGAAGACTTAATAGGTCAAAAAATTCGTACCACCCCTGCGCCCATTCAACAAGAACTAGTGCGACAGCTTGGTGCAAACCCAACCCCCATTTCATGGGCTGAGCTTTACACGGCTTTGGCAACGGGCGTGGTTGAGGGCAGTAAAAACGGTATTCAAGATATTATTGGCGCTAAATTAGAAGAACACTTAAATTACATCGTAATTGACGGCCATAGCTACATGGCAACCCTATGGTGGTTTTCAGAACCTGTGTGGCAGGGCTTACCAGCAGACATTCAAGCACTCATCGTTCGTGCCTTCGCTGAACAAAAAAAAGCGGCAAGTGAACTCGTCGCAAATGAGGAAGCAAACTCATATAAAATTTTTGAAGAAGCTGGAGGTACGGTTTACCGGCTTAGTCTTGAAGAAAAGCAAGCGTTCAAAGACGCTTCAGGCAACATGCGTCAATGGTTTGTAGATAATTACGGCCAGGAGTGGTTAGCAGTACTAGAAAGCTCTGCGCAGGCCTGTATGGTGGAACCTTAGCAAATGTTGGGCTATATTTTGATCGAGGTCGTTGAATCATAGATTGTCACCCGTCCTATAACGTTGCATAATCGGGAACCTGCATAAATATATAGAAAATCCGAATGGAGTCGTATTTCATAAGCTTGGCTATTCTAATTGGCGTTGTCAATTTTGAGCGGCGAGTGAGCATCAAAACGCGTGTAGGTATGTGCAGTTTTTTGTAGTGCTTAATTCGTTTGTAAAATGAGGCGGTAATGTCGGCGAACCAGTTTGAAATATTTAGCGAATCGCTCCTAAATATTGTAAAGGGAAAAGCCCTCTACAGTGGAAATTCCATAGATTCCTTTCAGGAAATCACTGAAGTAGCTGCACATGCCTTGAATGTGGAACGGGTCAGCATTTGGATGTATTCACACGACCGTTCTAGTATTAAAAGCATGGATCTTTATCGACAGGCTCTTGATCATCATTCAAAGGGTGACGAACTTTCAAGAGTTGAATTTCCTGCCTACTTCGCTGCCTTGGCCGAAGACAGATTTATTAATGCAGACCAAGCTCATCACGACTTACGCACCTTTGAATTTTCTAAAGGTTACTTAAGCCCACTTGGTATTGAGTCTATGCTAGATGCGCCAATCCGTTTTGGGGGCAAAACTATAGGCGTTATATGCTTAGAGCATATCGGTAAATTTCGAATTTGGAGCTCTGAAGAAATCACCTACGCCAGTTCACTTGCCGACCTAGTATCTCATGCAGTTGAAGCACAAAAACGTTCTATTGCTGAATTGGCACTTTTAGAAAGTGAAGCAAGATACCGCAGCCTAGTAGAGAACATACCCGACGTTATATATAAAACAGACCTAGAGGGCAACATCACTTATGTTTCGCCTTCAGTATATCTTGTTGCAGGTTACACGGTAAATGAATCAATAGGCTTGAAATTGGCAGAACAAGTTTATGCCAAACCAAAAGAACGGGAGTTATTTTTAACAATAATTCTAAAAAATGGGAATGTTAAGAATTTCGAGGTACAACTACTTAGAAAAGACGGTTCGTTGTGGTGGGGTTGTGTAAGTGCGCACATAGTTAAAAGCGATGATGGCAACGTTTTGAGTATTGAGGGGATTATAAGAGATATCTCAGTGCAAAAAAGTGCACAAGACAAGCTCAGCTATCAGGCTGCGCATGACAGTTTAACCGGTTTGATTAATCGGCAGGAGTTCGAGTCACGGGTGAGCCGCTTACTCGCTAATAAAATGCGCGGCGATGATTGCCATGCTATGTGCTTTATGGATTTAGACCAATTTAAGGTGGTTAATGATACCTGCGGTCACGTTGCCGGCGACGAGTTGCTGCATAATCTTGGTCAGCTGCTGTTAGGCACCATTAGTGAGGGCGATACCTTGGCAAGGCTCGGCGGTGACGAATTTGGGGTGTTAATTAAACATTGTACGCTCGACCAAGCTCACAAAGTTGCTGATGAAATTCTTAAAGCCGTAATGAATTACCAGTTTCTGTGGGCAGGTAAGATGTTTCGAATAGGTGTTAGTATAGGTTTAGTCGCAATTACGAAAACTAGCGCCAATTTTATAGAATTGTTCCGTCAAGCAGACGCTGCCTGTTATCTCGCTAAAGATACGGGGCGAAATAGAATTCATGCCTACCATCCAGACGATGCCGAGCTAGCCGTTCGGCATCGGGAAATGAATTGGGTATGGCTTATTAATCAGGCTTTAGATGATGACCGCTTCTGCCTTTATGCTCAACCCATTGTTCCACTAAATGGTGTTGGGCAAAGACATTATGAGCTATTGATAAGAATGCTAGATGAGCGCGGAGAAATAGTTCTTCCAGGTGCTTTTTTGCCTGCTGCAGAGCGATATAACCTGACCGAAAAGTTAGATGCTTGGGTGGTCAAGCACGCCTGTGATTTTCTAGCCGAGCACCCTTTGTTTTTCGCAAAGGTTGATTTCGTTACTATTAACTTATCGGGCCCATCGTTGACTAATCAAGGGTTCCTGGAATCTATATTACGTGTGTTTAAAGAAACCGGCGTGTCACCAAGTATGGTCTGCTTTGAAATTACTGAAACGGTCGCTATTTCGAATCTTGATTCGGCTATTAGTTTTATTCAAAACTTAAAAAAATCTGGTTTTCGTTTTGCCCTAGACGATTTTGGCAGTGGTATTTCGTCCTTCGGTTATCTTAAAACCTTACCCGTAGATTATTTGAAAATTGATGGGATGTTCGTTAAAGGTATTGTCGATGATCCTATTGATTATGCAATGCTCAAATCAATTAATGAAATTGGTCAGGTAATGGGCATGCAGACTATTGCCGAGTTTGTTGAAAATGATGAAATCAAAGATATGCTTACCGCCATTGGCGTGAATTATGGGCAGGGTTATGGACTGGGGAAACCAAAACGCCTTAAAGAATTGGTTGAGCAAAGCTATTAATTAAGGGGTAAAGCGTTTAGATATTATGTTATCCAATTTGTAAATATAAGCCATAGCGGTACTGCTCAAATCATACACATAACTGTTTTTCCACAGTGCTGATTTGGAACGCCAAAAGAAATTACGATAGTTTTCCATACCCTGACTCGCGACGGGTTTAATCATGGCAAAGTCGGCATAAGCACTGCCTTTTAGCAGCAGTTGAATACTGTTGGTCAGCCAATCCCCTTCGATAGAGACTGTTGTGGTTGAATTAGCCGGATCTTAGCAAATGGAAACCTAAACGGGCTAGTAAGGCTCTAATTATAACGTCAGAAAAAGGTAAGACGACATAAAATGAGTTAGGAAATGTCTGATTTCTTAAAAATCAAAGGAAAAAACGTAATAAATATATTGTTGATAGATCCTTTTCCTAATATTGACGCGGCACAAGAGCTTTGGCCCGATACCATTATTGATACTATTGATCGCATAGAGGAGTTTGACTTATACAACTATTTAAAGACTGCCTTAATAGGTAAAAGTAGATTCAATTATTGTATTGTATTTTTTCGAGTTGAACGTAGTTCATACTAATTTACATGCAAGCACAATATAGTTAAACATTAATCAACAGTAAACCTTACATAAACAACGACAAAAACCAACGGTGGCATAGCTACCGTTGGCTTTTATTTTGCTAACTACTTAGAACCTCATGCGTAACTGCACACCGAAGTGACGATCTGCATCGCGTGGGATCTGGTAGCGGAAATTATCACCGCTATAAGTGGTTACAAAGCTTTCGTCGCTTAGGTTTTTGCCAATTAACGATACGCGAATATCATCGTCATTAAAGGAAAATGCTAAACTAGCATTGATAATCGCGTAGTCGGGTAATAAAGCCTCAGGACTGTCTGTTGCATTGCCACCTGGAGCGCCAACAAATAACTCGTCGGTGTAAACATATGAAGCATTTAAGTATACGTTCATATTCTCAAGCTCCCATACATATTCACCGCTTAGTGAGTACTTCAAATCGGGAGAAAATGGTAAGTCAGCGCCACTATTGCCGTCACATGTTTCTAAGCCTACAGGACACCTGAACTCATCTACTTCTGCGTTAACAGTCGACAGACCGCCAAAGAGGCTGAACTGATCCGTTGCTTGCCAGATGAAATCAAGTTCAACACCTTGCGTAATAATCGAGCCGGCGTTGGTTAAACGGGTAATAAATACGCCATCTAATATTTCTGGGTTATTCGCCTGGAAGCCATCAATTTCAGTATAAAATATTGCCGCATTGAAGACTAAATCACGGTTAGAAAATTTATAGCCGAGTTCAAAAGCATCAGAGGTCTCTGGGCCAATGGGCAAAGTATCATTTGGTGCCATATTGTAAAATACGTTAAAGGCTGGCCCTTTATAGCCCTGTGAGTATGTAAAGTAGGTCATGCTCTTATCGTTTAAATCATATTGCACGCCAAGTTTGCCTGATAAATCCGTTTCGTCAGTTTTACCGTCATAGTCAGTACTAAAAGCACGAACACCCACACCGGTGCGAGCATATTGGTCATTGCTGCTGCGATTGTGCGAAAAGCTTACTTCATCGTCGGTGTAGCGTAAGCCAAAGAGTAGGCGTAAGTCGTCGTTTATATGGTACTTACCATCGGCGAAAATTGCCCAGTTATTAAATTCGGTTTCCATAAACGCAGTCGCACTTACAATATCATTAGCTAAGCAGCTTAAGCCTTCACTTTCAATAAAGTTGTCGACATCGGTAGTGCTGGGGTCAACAACGCCTAATGTTCCGCTTAAATATGCGCTAATAGCAGCAGGGAATTGTCCACCGTTATTCTGACAGCTGGCTTCGCGCGTAAAGTTACGTTTAGACGTTTGTTGCCACCAAAAAAGACCGCCTTGATATTCTAAATCGTTACCAAGAGGCGAGGCAATTCTTAATTCTTGCGATACTTGCTCCCACTCTTGAGGGCCAATGTCGTGCAGTTGAAAAGGCACTCCAAACACAGGAAAAGGCGCGTCGCCAGCGGTAGATGTAAAGTCACCCTCACGGAATTCGGTGTTAGCCCAGCTTCTGTATGCCGTAATAGAGGTTAGTTGATGCTCGCCAAGTTGCGTATCAAGCTGTATAGAAAAGGCCGTATGTTCGTCTATTGTGCGCGTTTCAAAGTCGTGATCGACCTGTCGCTGTTCTAAATCTAAATCACCAATGCCGGCGCTGTTGGGCGAGGCTTCAGAATTATGGCGACCGCTTGGCGTTAATTCTAAGTCGGCGCAGCAGTCATCGCTAGATTTCATGCTTTCAAAAATAAACAATAGGTCGGTAGAATCGTTAATTCGATAGTCGAGCATGCCGCGAAAGCCTTCTTTATCGTAACCGTTTACGTCTTCGTTGTTAAACACGTTACGAATGTAGCCGTCGAACTGCGATTTCATTACCGTTAAGCTACCGCTGGCATCGTCGCTTAAAGCACCGTGAACACTGCCTTTAAGACGATACTCATTGCCTTGCAATAATGTTGCCTCAAATGCACCACCAAACTCATCTTGTGGACGCTTAGTGGTAATATTAAGTACACCAGCAGAGGCATTTTTACCAAACAAGGTGCCCTGCGGCCCGCGCAATACTTCAATACGTTCTAAGTCGTAAAGATCCATAAAGGCTTGGCCAGAGCGCCCCAGCACGACGCCATCAACTACCGTTGAAACACTAGGTTCAGCAGCAACACTGAATGAAATGGTGCCGACGCCACGAATATTAATAGAAGAATTTCGGGTTGTATTACCCTTACGGAAACTAACTGAGGGTACTAATGCCTGCAGGCCTTCAATGTTAGCGGCAAATGCCGAATTTATTTGGTCTTCGCGTAGTACAGACACCGCAATTGGGACGTCTTTTAGATTCTCTACACGTTTTTGTGAAGTAACTTGAATAACCTCAAGGCCTTCTTTTTTATCTGGCGCGGCTTCTTCTTGAGCCTGTACCGACATACTTAAGCCTAAACAAGCGGTGAGTGCAAGAGCGCGAGTTATTCCTTTGTGTAATTTGCTTGGTTGTAACAACATTGTGTTCTCCAAATTTTTATCGTTATTTGTGTGTGGTGTGTGTTTTGGTGCCACAGCAAGTGATTTTTTTTATTAAAAATAAAAAAACTCACTATTGAACTGTGTAAATCTTTATAGCTACAACTTATGTCTTATATAAGACATAAAACTAACAGTAGGTTACCAAGAAGTAAACAAGATGCAATATTTTTGTAACAAATAACGAAAAAATATAAATTCCTTAGAGGCTTTCACTTTTCACAAGCTTGGTCTAGCATAGAGGATAGAACTTTAGTCTGTGTTGGTTTTAATCGCCAATAGCAAATAAGCATAGCCGTAATTGCAATGGCAATTACGCGATTTCAAGTTAACGATAACTAAATAAGTTGATATGGCAGAAAACCGATTTGACAATAAACTCAGCCCACTTACGCCTAGGCTGCAGCCGCTTTATAAACAGGTAGAAGAACACCTCATTCAACTTATTGTTGAGCAGCGCTGGATGCCTGGAGAAAAGCTTCCCAGCGAGTTCGATTTAGCGAGTGAACTACAAGTTAGCCAAGGGACCGTGCGCAAAGCATTAAATAAGTTAACCAACGACAAAGTACTCACCCGGCGTCAGGGCGTGGGTACATTTATTACTGATTACGCCAGCAACCACGGCTTGTATCGTTCTTTTCCCGTAATCGCCGACGGCAGAGCACCCGAATTACCCAAAGCAAAATTGCTAAGCAAGCGCGAAATACATCCAAGCTCACAGGTGGTGCAAGCATTAGAGCTGACCAATACCGACAAAGTAATTGAATTAACCCGCCTACGGGTATTAAGTGATGAGCCCTTCATTTTGGAAACCATTTTCTTACCCTCCAAATATTTTGCCAAGCTTATGGACACCGATGAGGTACCACATACGCTTTATCACTTTTATCAAACACAGTTTCACCTTACCGTACAAAAAACCCATGATGAATTAAAAGCTGTTATTGCTGATGCACATGCCGCCCAGCAGCTTACCATTGAACAAGGCTCCCCTTTGTTGCAAAGTACTCGGTTAACCCGATCTCTTGCTGGTAAGCCAATTGAATTTCGGATTAGTTTATGTAGAACTGATAATTATCATTATACGGTGGATTTAGGGTAGGTGTTTTGGTGATAGCCTGTTTTCAGTAGTATCTGGCGTTATTTAAAGGGCATATTTACACTTTTCTAGTGATAATATAATATCGATTCTCATTAGTTTTTAAACGAAAGCACGGAAAAATTCGATTACTCACCCTAAAATAAAGCAAGTTGGTTAATCTGGTTCTCTACCTGGCCAATTATCTCTTTATAATCAGGGCTATCGACATCTCCAAAGCGTTCTTCAAAAGAGGCCTCGGACATAATCTGAGGAATTCCCCAGCGCTCGATATGGAATCGGACAGTTCCTTAAATTCGCCTATAGAAACTGAAAAGCCTCGGTTGCTGGCAGCCTGAAGTGCGGCAGAAGTAATAAAGTGGCGACGGCTGTCGATTCTATTGTTAAAAGTGACATCATTGCAACTTGTTGTCCATGTTCGATTTGACTGAACCTCTTCAAGAAAAGCTAAGCGTCCAACGAACATCGCAAAATCCCGCGCTCCACAAGCCTTTGTTAGTCCAAAGAGTGCAGCGGTATAGGCGTTGTGCAAAGTGTCGGGGTACTGCCCTCTAAGGCAGCCCTAAGGGTGAAGCGAAGATAGGGAAGAAAGCTACCTGTTGGCTGTAATGTGCCATTTCAATAGCTTCTCGGATCTTGACATGATAAGCCCCATCTCATGACGTCATGGTAGAGCTATAACGTACCATCAGCCAAGGTGTTGCCCGATATTTAGACAGACTGTGTAAAAACTATTGATCACCTTTTGGTCTAAGCTGACAATTCTTATGATCAATCCTAATTTCTTCAACACACCAAATGAGAAAACACAAAACAACCCTCAAATACAGCTGTCACAGAGGCTAGTCTATAGTGTTAATTTGCCTTATATTCCTAACTTTTTAAGGGTAGAGGATTGATAAAGGACGCTGATTCAGCCTAAAAACTATTCAAATAACATAGCAAAAAAAGATGTTGCAAGGTGTTTAGGCATTATTTACAAAGGGATTGACATTATGATAAGGCCAAAAGCCATGAAGGTTAAGTGAAAGGAAGAGACAAAAAAGCGAGAGCAAATGCCCTCGCTTCATCTTGTAGGCCTTATCGCCTAAATCTACCTAAGCCTTAAAAATTATATACCGTTGCTTTTGCAAGTAATTGCTTAACATCTATCTTGTCCTGCACGCATCTAGTAACGTCTGCCGCAGTAAATATATATATGCGGTCGGTATTTCCATCTGGGTCTGCGTTATTAAAATTATTTAGAATAAACGTAATATGTTCGTTTTTAGGCAGAGCTCGTAAACCGGCCCCAAAGCGACATAAATTATTAGAAACGCTCTGTTCGAACGCATCCAAAAACGCTTTGTTTGCCTTTACCATTTCCGCTTTTTGTAGTTCACGCTTTTGTTTTTGCTCAGCTTCAATTTTAAGCGCCACTTCTTGTAATTTTAGCTTTTGCTCGTTTAATGATTTATTTTGAGCATTAAGCTTTGTTACCTGCGACTGAATCTCTTCTTTACGGGTTTTGTCTGCCGTTTGCAGTTCAAACTCTAGGTCTTGGGCACGGCGTTCAAAATCACGTAAGCGCCACTCTATGTTGCGGGCCGAGCTTCGTGTTTCACGTAAATTCTGGTTATCACGGCCAAAGGCATGTTCAGCATCTTCCTTTGCATGCTCTATAGCCATTTCGATCTCAACTTGTTCGATTTCTTCGAATATACGAGTGCTGGTGACCGATCTAGATGGAAAGGGAGGTACGGGTGGCGCAGAAATGAAAATGTTATCGCCAAAGCGCAAGTGTCTGCTTTTATTTGAAGTAGCAATACTATAAACCACCCCTTGCCCGGCCAAATAAGTAGTGCGTAAGTCACGCACTACTATAATTTCACTTTCGCTTGCTTGCTTAAGTGCGGTCGCCATTACGCTATCCATTATTTCAAGCTCTTTGCTAAGCGCCTTATAATCAATAAGGGCATAACTTGGGAAACAAACCGCTATGCCAAACATAAGCGCAAAGGCTTTGCTTTTGCCGTATAGCGCTGGTTTGCAAATAGTGTGTAAAAATTTTCTCTTGTTCATAACTGTCACCTTAATCATTAATAGATATCTCTGATAACGGCACGACGGAGTCGACCCTATAACCAGTTTGTATGTTTATTTCTGCTTGCAAATCGTTCATTTGACGGGCATAAAAATTTTGGTCGTCATATCGTTGTTGATTCACAAATTTAATTAATTCGGCAAAATCTTCTCTTCGCTCTTGCCTACTTGAAGCGAGTAAGTACTTAGTCAATTGTGTGTTTGTTTGCAGCTGCTGTTTTTGCATGCTGTCTACATATTGCGTGAGTAAAGCTTGGTTACTTCGCTGATATTCATCCAATCGACTTTGCACCAGCGTTTCTATTTGTGCAGTTGGTATCTGTGCGCCAAATCCAACAGACGCCCGGCCATTTTCAATATTAATATTAAAATCTGTAGCCACCATAAACAGCGCTACAGTAGAAAAGCCAAAAGCAACTAAAGACATAGCTTGCCTTTGCCACCAAGATGTTTTTTCTGCAAATATGAACTTGGACTTCTTATCCCATTTAGGCGGCTCGAGTGCTAACGATGTATCACCTAATAAGCTTACATAATTAGTGCGCTCAACTTGCATCGCAAACTCAGGGTCAGTAATGCAAAGTTGCTCAAAATCTGCTTGCTGTTCAGAATTAAGATTCCCCTCAAGCCAAGCTGAAAATAGAATGATTTTTTGTGTATCTACGCCTAGTTCACTCATGATCGACCTCCATAGAATAATTAGTTGCTTCACTTTTCAAATTCGCAAGAGCTGCGTACAAACGTGACTTAACTGTATTTGAAGACACATCAAGCTGCTTTGCGATTTCTTCAAACGTAAATTGACTAAAAAATTTAAGCTCAACCACTGAACGTTGGTTAACAGACAAACTCTGCATTAATGTGAATATTTGTTGCTTGGACTGTTTTATCTGCAGTGACACTTCCGGCGTAAAACCGCTAAGTAATTCTGGCTTTTGCTCTACCTCAGGCACTTCATCTAGACCAATATCTGGCTTTTTACGACGAAAGAAATCCATACACCTAAAGTGGGCAATTCTAAACAACCAAGATTTGAATGCACCCGTGCCTTGATAGCTCGCTAAGCTGTTGAAAACCGAAATGAAAATTTCTTGCATAAGGTCACTGCCATCATGCGGATTGCCCGTCATTCTCACCGCGTAATTAAACACCGTTTTTTCATAGCGAGACAAAAGACTGAACCACGCGCTCTTGTCGCCCTTAAGCGCTTTTAGAACAAGCTGTTCGTCGGTGCTGGTAAACAATGTGATAATTCCGTTTGTTTAGGTCTGGTAATATAGTCGCGGCTAGACCAAAAATAGTTTGATAAAAGCTAACTTAATCTGGATTTAGTTACGTCAAACTTGAAATACTATGCAATGTGTGTGATTTTTGTACATACTGTTTGTTATTTCTCCATGCTTAGCCTGTCGTCTTTTTGAGACTTTGTATATTGAAGCGTTCTAGTTGAATACTTAACCTTTATTGCAAGGAGATTAATTATGAGTCCATTTAAAAGGAATATGACGAGGGTCGTCATTTTCACTTCCATTGTGCTCTTTACTGCCGCCATAACAAGCGGTATCTATTATCTGAAAATAAAGAAAAACGAGAACATTCAAAATCAGCTACAGCTCAAAGAATTGCGAGTAGCCGCTTCAGGCATTGGACTTTCGCTGGAGAAATTGAAACAAATTGCTAAGTATTTTCGCGGAAATATGAGTTGCGATGTAACACAAGCCCTTGGGTAAAGTAGTGGATTGGCTATCTTGTTGGCGACCAGTTAATCGAGATGGCCGAGTTCTTAAACAATGCTGAAACGGTTTGATGAGTTTATTAATAGCAAATGACTTTGTTCGCTCTGCTCAACATGGTGAGCAATTAATTATTTATCCGGTATCTGGGTGTTATATTCAATTTGTAGTAAAAGCCCCATGGCCACAAGTTTTTTTACAATGGGGAGCTATTGTAATTGAATTAATTGGCTTATTGTTAGTTGCAATTGAACTATACTTTCCAAAAACGTCAGCGAGTTTAAACAGCTCCATTCACTGCTAGTTATCTGATTGCCTGTCATTTTGATTGGCGAGTTTTGGACTGTTTTCTTCCTCGCCATGAAGCAGACTTTGTGACGCAGTTACTTGAGCGCGAAGCTTGCTGTTTGGAGCAAAAACACCAAGTGTTGGCTAACTGGCCATATTCGCCCCCAGTGCTAGCAGGGCGTTCAACTCGATGATATGTAGTACTTGGATGAGGAATTACCCTGAGTTCAAAGAGGCCTTATGTGAACAAGGCAAACCATTACCTATATTTGTAGAGTGCAAGTTTGATGATTTCTTGCGTTGTGGTGGGTTTAAGCATAGCTTTTTGCAATTAGTACGTGCAAACTGTAGACATAAAAAGCATGCTATTGGCCATTAAAAGCGGTGATTAATGAATGGCTCGCTCTTTTGTTGCGATCCCATAAATAGCAAAAATCATCGCCAGAAGAAAAATAAATGTTGAAGCCCCTCCGGCTAACAGTACCGATATATGGCGACTTTCAATATAATGCTGTGGAACAACATTTAACACAGAAAGTCCACTGGCTAACCAAAATATCGACACCGAAAAAAATGATAATACCCAAAGCATCATAATCCATTCTTTTAATAGGCTTTGCTTGTTTGCTAAATGGGCGTAAAAAACTGCGGCTGAGAAGGACAGGTGCAATATTCCCCATAAAACATAATGACCGCCTCCCGGAGAGTTAAGCATTGTGGGGTACCCAATTTGTAAACCCCAGCTAATTTCAATGCAAGCAAGCCCCACTCCTGCAAGCACATACAGATATAGTGTAGGATTGACTCCCTGTTTTAGGCTATCTTTAGTGGAAAACAAATAAGCACCTAAGCACATAATAATAGTGCTTAATGTAGCAAACATGAGCGGTATTGCAGAACCTTGATTAAAAATAACTGCAGTTTCTTTAATAAAAGCTTTTTCATTAATAATACCCAAAACAGCGCCGGACTCGGCCATTCCTTTGGTTAAAAAGTAGTAATAAAAAACAGAGATAGATCCTAAAGCAGAAATTATGATTAAACCGTATTTTTTTATTTCTGAGTCGTAAGCGTAGGGCGTGAAGTTCTTTTTAATTGGGGAGAAGTGACGATTCATGAAAAATATGAGATACGCAACGGCATAAGCCTGCGTGTATAAAACGGCATCAACAAGCCCGTTAATCACAGCATGGGTTTGCCCGGTATCTAAAGCCGCCAATACCATCCAGTCATATCGTTGAAACGGCGCAGTTAAAAATGAACCAAAGGCAATCGACATCCAGCCCATATGCTTATTATATTCACGCTTGCATAGATAAAATACTGATACGCCCATCGACAACAGCACTATGCCCGACAGAGTGTACAAGCCGGCTTGTCCTGTTATACCTTCGTACGTTTTTTCTGGTCCCGACCATATTAAATAAAACCACACACTAATGCTTAGTGTTACGCCGCTCAAAATAAAAACACTGCCGAACACTCTATGTATTTTTCTATATTTTCTTCTGAAATACGGCCAAAATTGAAAGGCCCCTAGCATTAAACATATCGCGCCGCATATCATATGAAGCCCAAAGTTTCTCTTTTCGGTGACCGTTTTGCTGTTGTTAACGATATACGGCTCTATATAGCTTTCTTCTCCGTACGCGTATTCAAGTGAGGATAATTCTCTGATGGTTTTAAAATACAAGCCATTCGCAATTTCAGATTCCGACTGTAAAACCTGACTTTCTACTTGAGTATTGTTTACGTCCTGTTGAGATGCTGCGATGCTAACAAGCGCTTCGTAGGCATCAGTATTGTCAGTGCCTTTCATCAAATTCATACCTGTGTTTACAGAAATAACTGAAAACCCTAACAGGAATAAAATGGCAATTGCTGGCATTGTTTTTTTCAACGATTGAATGTATGGAGGATTCATGGTTATGCTCATTTATATTAGCGATACGCTTAAGCAAAGCATTACTTCAACACCTTGATGTGAAGCCAACAACACAGACGGCGTATATATTCGGTGCACACTCCTTTTGCACCCGAATACTCTTTCCCGGTTTCTGTTAGGTACATTTTTTTTGCGTATTGTAAATTAATTTCACCCCAAACATCAGCAAGCTCAGCATTTTGAGACATTGCCATTTTATCAACTCTCTGTTTTTTAATATGAATCAATAACCAGCTGAACGTCAGCATTAGTGCTATCACACGCTTATAAATATAGGTATCTGGTTCAGCATTCGCAACAATTGGCGCGATCAGTTTTGGATACATGGTATCAAGATGCGGCAAGCCGTAAGTAATAAAAGATAAATTCCAAGTTTGGTATAAGGATGCCCATTCTTGAGAATGTCCAAAACGCATTATCGCATCATTATTCATTTTTCTATTATTGAACATGACTAATATTAAACCTGCTTTTGCATTTTTCCCTCTTTTACATAAAGCATCGCGAAGTGCGGCTTCTAAGATATTAATATTTAATAATGATCTCCATAATATTTGCCCAAAATAACCAGAGTTTTTAATAGGTTTATCGGCGTACCTGCTCAAACGCCCAAGATAACGTTGAATGACGAAATTAACCGAAGCAATTTTTACAGCTAAAAACCAATTTTTGGAAATCTTATAGCTATCGATTAAGCAATACAGACTGTTTTCTCTAATGCCATAATTTTTTCTTACGGAGATAACAAAATCGAATATTTCCGTGCTCCAATATGGCTTGCTATACATCTGCTCAAGCAATCTATTCAATACATAAATGTAATTGATCATTTTGACTATTACGCTATGTAAATCTTGCGTATTCGAGAATGTTTTTTCATTATTAATATGCTGTATAAACTCAATAATTGCGGGATGTGAAGTGTATAGACCTTGGCTCATGGTTCTGATCATTTCTGATAAATCGACAGGTGTGTCAAATTCAGTCTTAAACACATTCATGAAAGCTTGGCAGTTTGACAACATCATGTCGTTTTCAATAATATCTTGAATAATTTTAGGGTCAGACTCCATATTCAAATCAATATTCAAATCAGATAAAAAAAAACCAACAACATCACTTTGAACCTTCATTTGATATCACTTAATATTGCTAAGATAGATATTAAGTGTAGCTTGTAATAAAAATGTAACTAGTGTTATATTATGACAACTTAAAAGGTCATTTACTGCCATTAACGCGGGTATATTTCATCATTTATCGACTAAGTATATGAGTTTAGAAATTACTAGAGCCAAAATTCCTGTGCTGTACTCCCAAATGCTGATTAGAGAAGCGAAGTCTTGCGGTCAGGATATTAGTGAGATCATAAAAGGGACAAAGTTGTCATTACTAGACCTTGAAAACCCAGAGCATAAAATTACACCCCAGACGCAGAATATTATCCTTCATAATGTTCTTCAAAAAATAGAATGCTCATCTACTCATTTAGCATTCACTTTAGGGGCTAGTTTACACACCTCAAGCCATGGAACCATTGGTATACTATTGTTATCTAGCCCGAATATCAAAACGATGTTTGAACAGTTTGTAAAGTACGCCAGCTATAGTCTTCCGTTTGGTCGAATATCACATCGAGAAAGTAGCAGCCATATTATTTTAGAGCTTGATGAAGTTTTACCTGAATTACACCATGATTTTTATTTTGAAACGGCGGCAGCAAGTATTCATAAAACTCTTGAAGACGTTTTGGGTTCTTCAATTACAGGCGCCAGTTTGCATTTTCCTTATTCTCCAAAACACCCCAATGCCTACCCAGAACATTTTCATCATGCTGTATACTTTTCTTCGTCAAAATTTGAATATCACATTCCCAAAAATATTTTATTACTACCGTCACTTTTATATAACCCAGACTTATATAAATATACACAGTTATTATGCGAACATCGCCTGATAGATCATGACCAAAGTAATGTATTGACACAGAAAGTGCGGAATTTATTATATTCATCACCTACAAAAACTTGGATTTTTTCTGATGTAGCAACACACTGTAATATGTCCGAACGCTCTGTTTATCGAAAACTAAAACGAGAAGGCGCTTCTTATAAATCCATTTATGATGATGTTCGAAAAGCACTTACTCAGCAATATTTGACAGAAACCGACTTAAGTATCAATCAAATTGCTGCCTTGCTTGGTTTTAACGATGCATCTAATTTTAGAAGGTTATTTAAACGATGGTTCGGCATAAGCCCTAGTCAATTTATCTCAATGTCAGATAATAAATCTGACCAACAAAAACAATCAGACTAGCGTGTTTGTATTAATTTCTTATGGCTACTAAAATCTACGCGGGGTATCGCTGCCATCTCAGGGCCTTAGTCATGAAATTTACACTATCGATTAAAGGTTAGCAATTCGCTACACAACAACCAGTGCCCCTTTAGTAGTCAAGTCTTTTTGGCCACGGGGTAATCATACTTTAACAGTGATTTGTTGAATATTTTTTTCTTCGACGCACCACAAATATATACTTTCGGGACATTAACGGTTATACCTAGGTCGTGTGACGCCTTGATATCAGGTCGGCTTTAGTACCCTTTATCTGCAATGACGGTGATATCTTTTTCTGCATCGCTTACTGTAATTTTTTTGCCACTAAGGTTAATTGCCCTCTACCCGTCGTCATCACAACTTCATGATTAGGAATTAGATGATGCGTGGTTTCTACCGCCTTTTGTACGTTGAAGAAAACCTGTCTATCCTAGTGGCGAGTTAGCAATAAGCGTGCATCTTGGTCGTTCTTCGATACCTGCTTGGATGGGTGGTCGTTAACTTCTTTTTCAATAATCCGCTGCTCTGCTAACCGTTTTTTCAACCATTTTAGCTTGGATGGTGAAGCCTTGTTAAGGCTTTTCTGTGTCTTATCTTTGTCGTCCATATTGCTAAGGTATTCTTCAATACTCTTGTCAACTTTGTTGCTTTGGTACTTAACATTACTGGGCAGGTAGTTATTGGCCTTGCTATTAACCGCCTGAACTTGCTGTCGTCAATGGCGAAGAGAGAGTCGGCGAACATGCCCATTTCGTGGCACATCTAAACGAACTTGGCACGGCTGCCCTTTATGCCTTTGCCATTGTCCTTTGTGAAGTCAGCAATTGTTTTGAAGTCCGGCATGAGTTGATCTAGTAAGCACATCAGTTCAACATCACCTCTAAAAGATAAATGTGCTGAAATATTAAGTGGCTCGCCTCCTGGCGCTCCTACTCCTTTTTTGCGGATATACGTCAACACAACTTGTGCCAAGCGCTAAAATCTTCATCCTTTTCCCTTTTGGTATAATGTGACCAACCAATATATTGCTGTGTCATAAATGCTGACTGTTGATTTGCATTCAAAATTGAACCAAAATTCCTATCTTTTGCATACAAGCTTGACCATCTAATAAGCTGCTATTGCCACAATACATGTTGCTAACGATTGGTGTAAGCGGATCACTCATTCAATGCAAACGCTTGTCAATAACGAGCAAAAATAAACATAAAGACCTAAACGTCGATATTTACAATACCAAATCAGTGGTCGAAAAGTTAGTTGATGACCAACAAAGTATTCAAGTTTCTGTCATTAAAAATGCAACTCACATAATGCTTGATGCCAAATATTTTAATGAACAAGCCCCCGGTCTTACATTTTTATTTAAACTAATTTGGAAGGGAGATAAAGCCGTTGTACCAGAATTTCATGATGTTTTAGATGAGTGCTTAAGTCGTCAGAACTAACCAAATCTAAGCCAGCCAGTGGGCTTGATAAGCTATCAAGTTTTTTGTGTCAAAAAAGTCCACAAGGCAGCCCTGTGCATGCTGATTAAGTCTTAGGTTAAAGTCTCCTAATGCTGATATTTTGATTACAAACGACCATACGGCAGTTAACGTTAATAGGACATGTCATTGTAAAAATAGTTGCTGGCATCGCATCAGGTTAACTATTTAACTTCTGTTCATCTTTTTTTTATCTCAACGTTAAAAGTGTGTCAGGACATTTTTAATATCAATGGCTTATTCTAGTCTCATGTTGGCACGAGATGAAATTTAGCTGCAGAAATATCGAGCCCTTTAGCAGAGGTTTTACTGAGGCAAAAAAGGTTAATGAGTTGTTCGCTTTTTTGCAGGAATCATTGAATAAACTTAATAGGAAATAAAAAAATGAAAGTTAAAAAGTTATTAGGAATTGCAGCAATCGCTTTGTTATCTAATCAGGCGTTTGCAAATGCGGTAGTCGTTAATCAAGGGCTATCTGAGCAAGAAGTGTTGGCCGCTCAACAAGGTTGGTGTAACGCGCTTGTTGATATCAGTAAAACTAACGAAGATAAAGGACAAGCTGAAGCCAAAGTCCTCGCTAAGCAGGTTATCGACGCAGCCTATGGTTATGAAATGGGTGCCGTGTTATTTAAACCTACACTTACCGTAAAACCTCAAACATTCCGCCCTACCAGTGAAGGTGCACTTTCTTATTTTGTAGGCGGTAATACAAGCTTTCCAAGTGATTCAGGTTTTGCACTTAAAGGCTGGCAGAAATGTGAAGTTGACAACAATGCAGTTTTCATCGCCGGTGATAGCGCTTCTACGATTGGTAAAGTTCACTTTACTGCAAAAGACGGCAGCGTTACATCTGTAGATAAAACTTGGGGCTTTGTAAAAGATGACGCCGGTGATGTGCGCATTGTGCTACACCACTCATCTCTTGAATTCCAAGGGTAATTAAATGCTTTACACTATGATCACAATAACGGCCTAGTGAAGTTAGTTTAATTAGAATGCCGAGCTTGCCTCGGCGTTTTGCAATTTAAGAAGCCTATTTTATAATGATGGTAAATATCTTGAAGACTGCTATGCGCATGGGCTTATAAACTTAGTCGTTAACCTAGAGCTCCTATCAGAAATCTTAAGCTAATAAGATAAGCGCGTGTACTAACCATCCTTGTCGTTCTATAATAACAATCTTTTTGATGGGGTATCATAGTGCAATACAGCTTGAAGGGACGCTTTGTCATCACCGCAATTACACTCTTCTTACTGGTTTGCCTAGCCTCGGCCGCTCTTTTTTATACGGCACAGCAATACAATTTTTATATTGAGCGTAGTGTGCGTGTTCAGCAAGTTTATTCTAATTATAGGTCCGTCTCAGACCACACCTACCGTAAATTAAGTGCTCTTGGTCAAATTGTTGAAGAAAACACTCTTAACAACTTGAATGCGCGATATCGCAACAAAGAAGCGCTGCGCGCTGCGTTAAGTAATGTAAGAAAAAGCATTGTTGCTAAATTGGCTCATTTAGGTGATTCCGCTGACGTTGTTGAGTTGGAATATTTTAATAAGATAGAGCTCCTAGCAGAAGAAATTATCAGCGGAAGTAAGCTAGTTCGTGAAGCGGTTGAAAAAAGCCAGCTAGATTCAGCTGTAGTAGCGTTAACAAAACTCCGCAGCTTTGAGGTCGAAGGCAGTTTTATTCGACTGATTGATGACGCGATTGATGAAGAGTTACGAAATGTGAGAGAAACACAACTGGTGGTACAAAATCTCAACACGCTTTTAACTAGGCTTTTAGGCATTATTTTCTTCTGCTTTATCTTTTTTGGAGCTTTCCTGCTTTTCACCACATGGCGCGCACTAACGCATCGATTACAAATCTTCGAGAGTGCAACGGGTGCTTACCAAGCAGGAGACTTTTCTGCTCGTGTAGACAATAATGTTAAAGATGAATTCTCAGGTCTTGCGGTCGCACTCAACAACATGGCCTCTGAAGTAGAGATGCAGAGGCACCGAGAAAAGAACACACAGGAAAACCTCGAAGCAATTATTACCAGCCGAACGCAAGAGCTACGAACCAGCAATGACAAGTTAGAGATGATTAGTGAGACTCGAAAGCAGTTTCTTGCAGATATTAGTCACGAACTTCGCACACCGCTTACCATCATTCAGGGAGAAGTAGACCTTGCTCTTAGAGAACACGCTACAACTCCAGAACAGTTTCGCATAGCATTTCGTCGAGTAAAGGAGCAAGTTCTGCACACTGCCAGGTTCGTTCAAGATTTACTTTTTGTTGCTAGAGCTGAAGATGGTAAAGCACCCATCCACAAGAGCACAATGTCAATCGTGCCTTTGATTGTAGATATTTGTGAAGACTTTGCGGTTATCGCAGCACAAAAGAATATTAATATTATTAACCGTTACCCAAAAAATGAGATAGTTGTTAACATCGACGCCAGTAAAATTAGACAAGTGTTCACTATATTGCTGGATAATGCCGTTCGTTATTCGTATCAAGACTCCACTATAGAGGTGGATATTCGAACGCGTAAAACAGCTCTTATTGTCGAGATTAAAGACTCTGGCATTGGTCTAAAACACAATGAAACGAGTCAAGTTTTCTCCAGATTTTATAGGGGCAGTGAAGGTTCGGGCAAAGCTAGCGGAACCGGCTTGGGTCTGCCTGTGGCGAAAGCGATTGTAGAGGCCCACGCTGGTACTATTTCATTACAGGGCGAAATGGGTGAAGGTTCAACGGCAACAGTAACGCTGCCTTTGATATTAAATCATGAGGTAAGCCAATGAGAATTTTAATAGTTGAGGATGACGACCGAATTGCGGACTTTTTGATAAGAGCATTGCAGGCAGAGGGACACAACGTTACTCGATTAGATTCCGGCAAAGAAGTCGTTAGCGTTGTTCGTGGCGGGGACTTTGAATTTATTCTGCTAGATATCATGCTGCCTGGTAAGTCTGGTATAGCGGTATGCCAAGAACTGCGTTTTAGAAAAATAAATACGCCCATTATAATGTTGACGGCAATGGATAGCACAGAAGATATTATCAATGGGTTAAAAATAGGGGCCGATGATTACATTACAAAGCCTTTTGATCTTGACGAACTCATGGCCAGAATTGAATCTGTGTGTCGAAGACAGCAAGGATTAGATGTCGTCAACACCGAGCTATGTATTGCAGATGTTCAAATGCATACCGATTCTAAAACGGTCACCGTAGGCGGCAAAGATATATCGCTAACGGCCAAAGAGCTCTCTATCCTTGAATTACTGATGAGCAACCCTAATAAATTGTTTTCCAGAGAACGCATATTAAACAATATCTGGGGCGCCAATTCGGATCCCTTAACTAACGTAGTTGACGTCTATATTGGTCGTATAAGAAAAAAACTCGGAAAGGATGAATCTACCTTTATCGAGACGGTCAGAGGTTTAGGATATCGTATCGACCCACAAGCTGAGGTAAAGCTAAAAACTGAATAGCGGTGACCACCGGCAACTTGTAAAGCGACAATAGAGATTCATACTTTACGGTATGATTCCGCCGTTTTTTGGCTATTGACGTGCATTTACACAGTTTAAGTATCTTACTATTAAGGCTGTAACGGATATTCAGTGAGCATTAGTTGCGGCTCAAGTAAGCGAAGGTTAGATATCTAAAATTGTCTTCTCAAATTATTCACCGTTATTCGTACTTCTGGCACTTGCCAGAACGTTTCAGAACATAATCATCGAGCAGATTCGCGGTGAGGGGCTTGCGTTGGTTTAAATTGAAGTCAGTAGCGTGTTAAGAAATGAAATGACGATGCTTTTTTCTTGTTAAATGCTTGTGCAAAGCTTTGTATAAATCAACTTGATATTTGAATCCGATTTCGCACTGACGCATGGCTCAAAAAGACTAAAGTAATAAAAACGTTCGTTCATGGGCATTGTTTACACATTATATTAACCACTTTGGCATATTCTAATATCACTTATCATTAACGCGTTAATCACGCCGCTATGCCTTAACTCATTCATACTATATAATTATGTAATCTAATTTTACTCAAGACTTTACATGCCCAACATCGAACTTCCCAAAACAGCAGACTACAACGCCTTTTTCAACAGTGTTTTACGCCGTCTTAGATTTGCCTTATCACTAGACGACATCGCCACTATTAATATTTTCAAGCTTGTTGACTACAAGATGGAAGAGGAATATTTGCATGGTATGATGAAACAAGAAGAAGAGTCGGGTTTTGTGCCCTGCCGCGATAAAATATTAGCCTTGTTTTTAGATGGGCTCATTATTAAACGGCGCGGTAAGCAAGACAATCCCAATGCAAAGCCTATAAAAGTGCTGTCAGGTAGCGATAGACTTTCAAATAATGATATTTTACGTAAAGTCAGAATTGCCATGAGCTATCGAGAAGATGACATGATGGCTATTTTGCGATTAGCCGAATTCAACGTGGGCAAAAGCGAGCTGTCTGCTTTGTTTAGGAACACCGATCATAGAAGCTATCGAGCCTGCCAAGACCAGCTATTGCGTAACTTTTTGCAAGGCATGGTGATAAAATATAGACCTGATGCTAAACATAAGAAATAAAATACTAGGTCTGAGAAAGCGTTGATTCATTAGCTTTTAGTTCAATTACCTTTTGACTGAATAACGTATGTAACATTTGCGTTTGAATAGACACTTTATAATTTACAGCGGCTACATTTTTAGTTAGCTGTGACTGTGTATCGCATTGCAACATTACACCTGTTGTAGCTTTGCCCATAGGTACGCATAATGTCCTTGCTATGTACAAAACCATTTTTTTCATACAAATGAATGGCCGCTTCACACTTTGCATTTGTCAGTAAAAATAACATTTTCACATTCATGTTTGCTGACTGTTTAATAACATGGTGCAGAAGCTTTTCTCCTACTTTCAATCCACGCACCGGCGACAGTACACCCATTTTGGTAAGCTCAAACGCGCCCTGTCCTTTATTAAGTAAGGCGCAAGTAGCAATAATGCCATGCTCAAAATGCTCGGCGAACCATATTCTGCCGCCCTTATCAATAATGTAATTCTGCGGGTCGCAAAGCACTTTTTTATCTATATCCTCTAGCACAAACATATCATTGATCCACTGTTTGTTAATGCTCTCAAAGTGATGAGCAAGTGCCTTTGTATAGTCCAAAAACGTAATATTATCGTGATTTAACGCTCGTTTAGCAGTGGTATCGCGGCTATTTACACTCATACTTAATTTACCGGCTCGGCGATTTGAATATCGACACTTGGCTCTGGCTTTAATGTTGCATACAAACGATTGTCGGTAACTAAGTATTGTTTAGCTGCCTGCTTTACGCCTGCAAGCGTTACACTGTCAACCAAGGCGTTGTAGTCAGCTATTGGCAAAGGTGTGTAAGGGGTGTAATGATTTAACATGTAGTTTAACCAAAACCCATTTTCTTTTAGGTTTTTGTCTCGACCAGTTTTGGCTTGAATTTTAAAATTGTCAATTTGTTGCTCATCAATGTCACCGGCGATGAATTGTGCAAACACTGCATTGACCTCACCATATAATTCATCAACGCGTTGTGGATCGCAGGTAAAGCTTATATTAACACTGTAGTTTTGGTAGGGCCACCGGCTCAATCTAGCACTTACGCTAACAGAATAAACACCGGCTAATTCTTCTCGTAAACGGTCCCGTAAGGCTTTTTCAAGCGCGTTTTTAAACGCTGACATTACCATTTGATTTTGATAAGACCAAATGCCTTCGCCAAACAAACTAATAATAACAGTAGCTTTGGGCTCTGTGCCTTTTTCCATATGAATTTGGTAATCGCCTTGTAATGCATAATTAGGCAGCTTAACGCGCGTTTCCTTACTGTTGGTAGTGGGTAAGCTGGCAATATAGGTAGACAAATACGTGTCCATTTTATCCAAATCGATGTCGCCTACAAATACAAATGTAAAGTCGCTGGGATTGGCAAAGCGCTGTTGATAGACCGCATAAATAGTGTCTAGGTTTTGTTTGTTGAGCATAGCCACATCAAACTCTACATTACGCGGATTTCCCAATTGTGTTTTGGCTTGTATCGCAGCATAAAACTGAGCGTTGGGGCTGTTATATTTGTTTTTTAGCCTAGGCCTGTAAGAGTCTTTTAGCCAGTCAAAGCGCTTATGGTCTTTAACGGGCGCGGTAAAACGTAAATATATACTTTGCATCATATAAATAAGGTCTTGGTTGTTACTGCCCCCAGCCATACTTTCTGTATATGTATCAATGCTAGGATTAACAGAGAAACGTTTTTCACGCGAAAACTGGGCAAGTTGCTCCATGTCTAAGCTGCCTAAGCCCATAAAATTTAAGCTATCCATTAGTCCAAACGAGGTAAGGTAAGTTTGGTCATCAACAAGCGCATAGCCGCCATCACTTATGGCTTTAAACTGTATCGCGTTTTCTGTAAATGTAGTGGATTTTAAAATCACCTTCACGCCATTTGACAATAACCATTGATGTGCATCCCATTTTTCAATATAGGTTTTATTTAGTACTGTACCTGGCATAGGCAACTCGTTCATTAGCGCCGACACCTGCTTTTTATCTTCTAATACTTGGGTTGGCGTGCTTTGCACTTGTTGCCAAATATTCCCCAGTTCTGCCTCACTAGGCAACTGGTCCTCCATATTGCTAGGCGCATTTAAAAATACGACAGCATTTTGATGCCCAGCCCACGTCTTCATTTGGGCCTGAATATCGGCAAGCGTAATTTCACTTATAAACATTTTTGATAAAGTAAAATCTTGCGCCAAACTCGTTATGGGCGAGCCATTTAAGAAATGGTTCACATAGCTACCTAAATATGCACCATGTTGCAAAGTATTTTGGCTCTTAATTGCACTTTCAAACCATTCTAAATACAACCTTTTTTCAGTGGCCAGTTCCTGCTCACTTATACCGTGGTCGACTACACGCTTAACTTCAGTGAGCAAACGCGCAAATGCTGCTGCGGTTTGATTAGGCTTAACACTGGCGCGAAAGAAAAACTCTTCGGCCGTTGGGATGGTTTGATTCGCCCCTATACGGGCGCCCACAAAGGGGCTAGTGGTCTCTAACGCCAGATCGTTTATGCGTTTGGTGAGTACGCCACTTAATACATTTTTAATAACACGTTTTTTATACTGCTGTTGCGTGTACTCGCCAGTTTGCGTTTTATTTCGCCACGAACTCGACAGCGTTATTCCGGTCAACTCTGCATCGCTAAATATATTAATTACTGGGGTGTCGTAAACCTCTAGATATTGCGTGGGAATAGTCACTGGCGTTTCGGGTCGCTCAATCTTTCCAAAGTACTTTTCAATAAGAGTCTGAATTGTGCTTGAATCAAAATCACCTACAGCAACGACCGACATTAAATCAGGCCGATACCACGTATTATAAAATCGAATAAGATCTTCATGTTTGCCTGACGTAATAATTTCTTCAGTACCAATGGGTAAGCGACTTGCATAGTTCGTGCCGGCAAACATTACTGGCCACTGTTGTTTAGCAATCCGTTCGCCTACGCCTTTGCGCGACCGCCACTCTTCTAGAACAACACCGCGTTCTTCGTCTATTGCTGTGGCATCAAAGGTGACTTTATGCGCCCAATTTTCAAGTATATGCATTGCTTTTTCAATGACCTGCGGATTATCAGAAGGTACTCGTAACTTGTAAATAGTGTTGTCAAAGGTGGTGGTAGCGTTTAAATGAGCGCCAAAGCGCATGCCTATAGACTCTACAAACTCGATAATTTCTTGTTCTTTAAAATCTTGGGTGCCGTTAAACGCCATATGCTCAGCGAAGTGCGCAAAGCCCCGTTGGCTGTCGTCTTCAAATATAGAACCGGTTTTTACAACAAGCCTAAGCTCGGCAAAATTCTCAGGTGTGGCATTTTCTCTAATAATGTAACGTAGGCCGTTGCTAAGTTGACCTTTTACAATATTTTCGTCTATTGGCAAGCTTGTTGACGCCTTTAGCTTCGCAGCAATGCCTAAATCCACTTGAGTTTGTGAGGTTTCTGCAGGTGTATTTTTAGCCGTTTCACAAGCTAGCAGCAAACACGTAACGCATACCAATACAGTGGACCTAATCGCGATCACTTTACGCTTACTACTATGGCCTTGACTTTGATTTATTATTTGCTTTTGTACGCGTTTGCCATTGTAAAAACTGTGTAGCATTTATGATGACCCTTTTAAAATTTGGACGCGCATAGTACTTTACTTGCTGCTTTTATGGTAATTTAAAAGCGCGATAACATGGCATCTCACTTGTAAACGTCAGTAAATACGATGATAAAATAGTGACACAACTAAAACACGAAGTCTCATGTACTTTGAGACTGCGCGCATCCTAGCTAGCTTAACAACAGCCAATAGTGAGGAACAAGCGTGGCCATGCCAGCGGCCCACACTAGGCTTCTTAAAAAATGCCAATTCGCCCAGTAAAAACCCAAATACAAAAACCGCAAAATTACAAATGCAACACACCATTGCATGGTATATACGTTATATTTATCTAGCGCGAGTACCAGCAAAATAGTAGGCGCAAAATAACAAATCGCTTCAAAACAGTTGTTATGCGCAGCAACCGCTCTTGCCCCTAAGCCCTCTAGCCTAGCCTGTTGCTGCCTAGGATGCTTGTTATCGTATTTACCTTGTTTAAATAGTGCAAAAACAACCGGCACTTTCGCAATTATTGGCATAATCACCACCACCGCCATACATATAATAATGATAAACACTTGCTCTCCCTATTTTTACTGACTAGTCTATGCGTATACAAAATTTGCATCGGCTTTGCATCAACACATTATTGGCTTTGCTTTGGATGTGCAGATTACAGTAATTTAACCTGACAAAGGGTAATATTTTAATTATGTTATATTTATGAATATATTGTTAGTAGAAGACGAGCCAACAGTTGCTCGATTTATCCAAAAAGGGCTTAGCGAACACGGCCACACTGTAGAGCATGCCGACAACGGTAATGACGGTTTAGAATTTGCTATTTCGGCGCAGTATGACGTTATTATTTTGGACAGCATGCTGCCACAAATGGACGGTATAGAGGTACTAGTTAGTTTTAGGAAGCAAGGTGTAACTACGCCTACCCTTATCCTAAGCGCTAAAAACAAAGTTGATGACAAAGTGAAAGGATTACGTGCGGGCGCAGACGATTACTTAACCAAACCTTTCGCTTTTGAAGAACTACTAGCACGCGTCGAAATATTATCATCTCGCAATATACCCAAAGACAACACCAATTTAACCTTAGGTGAACTTGCCTTAGATCTTATTAACCGCAAGGTCACTCGTGAAGGTCAGGTAATTGATTTGCAGTCGAAAGAATTCAAGTTGTTGGAATACCTAATGCACAACCCCGGTAAAATCGTAACGCGCACAATGTTGCTTGAAAAGGTTTGGGAATATAACTTTGACCCGCAAACCAATGTGATTGACGTACACATAAGCAGATTACGTAATAAAATAGACAAAGGCTTTCCTTATCCAATGATTGAAACTATTCGTGGGGCCGGATATATGATTAGTAGCCGGTAAGGCGTATAGTGTGAATAGGAAGTAGACAATGCGCGCCATCACCGATTATACCAAAAGCTCCAGCTTTGTGGTGAGCTTCTTTTTTATAATTTTACTCATGTTAGGCGTTGGATTTAACACGTATACCTTAACTGTGGCTAACGACGACCTCTTGGTTCGTGAAACACAGGCTGCTATTCAAGCTGACTTAGGCGGTTTTAGAAGTCTTTATAGCGCTTCAGGCCGCACAGCGGTAAAACAAACTATTGATCAGCGTGTCTTAAACCAAGCCAACGACTTCTTATACTTCCTAAAAGATAATAAAGATAATTATGTAGCCGGAAATTTAGCGCAATGGCCCACCAACAACATCGAACTTATACGAAATGGCGTACTCGATATCCAAGTTACCCTAGGAAATGAGTATA
>JBLHMY010000005.1:0-30927 GCA_047621065.1 Glaciecola sp.
AGTCAAGCGCATCTGCATCGGCCAAAGCACTTTGCATAAGCTGTGTTAGCTTTGTGTTATCGTTAGGCAAAATAGCATTTAGCTGCACCTTTTCTGGTATTTTATAGCGCTTGCACAGTTGCTGATAGAGCATAAAAGTCCCATTTGCTTTACCTTCCAGTGTGTGCCCTGCAACGTGCGCGCTAGCTATGCGTAAATAAGGAATTAACGCAGTCATGATACTTGGTTCGTTTTCCCAAACATCCAATACCACATTAAGCCCTCTTGTATTAGTTTTTGTTGCCATCTCAAAATGCTCTAGTAAAGCTTGATTATTAATCAACTCTCCCCTTCCAGCATTAATCAAATATTGTTCACTGTCGAGTTGCATAAACGCGCTTGCATCAAACAAATGACGTGACGGATGACCTATGTGACTGTTAAGCGGGGCGTGTACGCAAATAATGTCTGCTTGTAAAATATCCTTAAACTGCACATAACGAGGTACTGTAATACTGTTATTTTCGGCTGCAGAACACGTAAATTGTTTATGCTGATCTAGGCTGCTCTGTTGAGGAGGGTCATACACAATTACTTTAGCACCAAGGGCATTCATAGCAATCGCTACAAGGCTTCCAACGTTTCCATGGCCAACTATTCCAACTACTTTGTCTTGGATTAAAAAACAATCTTCATCGGCCAGTTGCAGCAGCGCACATACAACATATTGTGCAACCGCTTGTGCATTGCAACCACCGGCAGCATACCATTGGATACCTCTGGCACTTAATGCAGCAATGTCAAAATGATCATAACCTGCGGTAGCAGTCGCTACAAATTGTAAACTTGGCATTTTATCAAGCAATGCTTGGTCTACTTTTGTGGTTGAGCGAACTAACAAACACTCAACTAAAGGTAAATATGCCTGCAGCTTTGTTGAAAGAGGTAGAGCAGAGTGATCGGTAACTAATTCACCCGCGGTGAAAGTTTTAACAGTACCTAAGGGGAGAAAAAATTCTTCCCAGTAAGGCATTGCATTGTCGGCTAATATTTTCATTTTTATGGCTTGGCTTTTTTCTAATTGGGCTTTATAAAATCAAGCTATGACTATTCTATGCTTTATAATCTGGACACATACGATCAAGCTTTCTCAAAATGGCAGGCCATGCTAGTTGTCCACCAGCCCCTTTCGTTACTTGCGACGCTTGGGCTTGAATACCCGCTAATATTTGTGCGTTCACAGACACTAACGGTTCGCCGGTTGCCTGCGCCATAAGTTGAATTTCGCAGGCTCGCTGCAAAATAAACATAGCCAAAAATGTGTCCGCAATACTGTCTGCACAGGTAAGTAAGCCATGATTGCGTAATATCATAAAGTTAGTTGTGCCTAAGTCGGCTACTAACCTTACTTTTTCAGCTGGGTTTAAGGCCACGCCTTCATAGTCATGATAGCTTATAGAAGCCAGTGCGAACAAAGATTGTTGACTGTACGGACCCAAGCCTGACTCTAATGCCGATATTGCAACACCTTGGGTCGTATGCAAGTGCATAACGCATTGAGCGTCATGCCTTGCTTCGTGAACAGCGCTATGAATAACAAAACCTGCCGGATTAACGTCAAACTCACTAGGCATTACTTTAGTGCCGTGTAAGTCGACCTTAACAAGACTAGACGCCGTCACCTCTTCAAATAATAAGCCATATGGATTAATCAAAAAGTGATGTTGCGGGCCAGGAACACGTGCCGATATATGCGTAAAAATTAAATCGTCCCACCCGTAGTGGGCAACCATCCTATAACAAGCGGCCAAATCAACACGCGTTTGCCACTCTTGTTTTGAAACTTGTGATTTAACGTCCATAAGCTAAGCCCTTTTTCATTCACAAAGGGTTGGCATTCGCCAACCCTTTGTTTTTATCCCCAGTGTTAATCAATTAAGCGGTGTAGCGCTTAAATACCAAACTTGCATTGGTACCGCCAAAGCCAAAGCTGTTTGACATAACTACGTTCAAAGTGGCTTTTGTAGGCTTAGTAATTATATTTAATCCTTTTGCCGCATCATCTAAGTTATCAATGTTGATTGACGGGCAAATGAATCCCCCTTCCATCATCAATAAAGAAAATATAGCCTCGTGCACACCTGCCGCTCCCAGTGAATGTCCCGTTAGTGATTTAGTTGCGCTTAACGCAGGGCAATCACTACCAAACAAAGCTTGAATCGCCTCTAATTCCTTAACATCGCCTACCGGAGTAGATGTGCCATGGGTATTTAAATAGTCCAGAGGCTCATCAACATCTTTGAGTGCTTGACGCATACATCTAACAGCCCCTTCACCGCTTGGTGCGACCATGTCGTATCCGTCAGAAGTAGCACCATAACCAACAATTTCTGCATAAATTTTGGCACCGCGTGCTAATGCATGTTCTAACTCTTCAACCACAACCATACCACCGCCACCAGCACTAACAAAGCCATCGCGGTCAATATCATAGGTACGTGAAGCAACGGCTGGGTTATCATTATACTTAGTCGATAGCGCACCCATTGCGTCAAACTGACCTGAAAGAGACCAGTGGAGTTCCTCACCGCCACCGGCAAATACCATTTTTTGTTTACCCAGTTGAATCATTTCAAGTGCATTACCTATGCAATGCGCGCTGGTAGCACACGCTGAGGAAATAGAGTAGTTAACGCCTTTTATTTTAAAAGGCGTTGCTAAACAAGCAGAAACCGTGCTGCCCATGCAGCGCGTTACCATATATGGTCCCACTCGCCTTACACCTTTTGTGCGCATAATGTCGGCTGAATTAACTTGATTTTCAGAACTTGCGCCGCCCGAGCCGGCAATAATGCCTACATCTTCACTCGAATATTGCTCTTGTGTAAGACCGGCATCTGCTATTGCCTGTTGCATCGATAAATATGCGTAACTAGCCGCGTCGCCCATAAAACGCAAAGCTTTGCGATCGATGTGTTCTTTAAGATCAATTTTAACGTCGCCCCACACTTGGCTGCGTAAACCTGCATCAGCAAATTGTTGAGAAAACGTAATGCCCGACTTACCGTGGCGTAACGATTCTCTTACTTCATCTGCATTATTACCAATACTCGATACTATGCCTAAGCCAGTGATTACCGCTCGTTTCATTTTTCACCTTTTTTAATTTTTGTTAATTGAAAAAATAGTCAGGGCACCAAAATTGTGCCATTTTTGAATTTTAAAGCGATCCTAGTCTAACTGATATAACGCTTTACCTGTCAACCTTAAATAACAATACCTACATGTTACCAAGCGTAGATTTAAAACTAGAGAACGGTTTTATGTATAATGTGGCATAAAGTCGTATTCTTTAACAGATCTTTTGTTTGTTAAGGTTTTTGAAAAAAACATTTTAAGCAGGATAAAAATAAAAAGTGTTAAATAAAAAGTATGGTGGTTTACTAATATCGTGAAAAAAAAGCCCATAGAAAGCAAAACAGTAACAACTATAACGCCCGCCAATATTTACATGGTTGAAAAAAACACGCCTGCTTCACACGATTATGGTGACGTATACTTTTTCGCAACTAACGGCGCGCAAGAAACTGACTACGTTTTTATAGATGGAAACGATTTGGTAAATAGATGGCAACGCCATAACAACGATTTCTTTTGTATTGCTGAAACCGGCTTTGGCACAGGCTTAAATTTTTTTAGAACTGTGCAGTATTTTCAGCATTTTCGACAATCTTATCCACACCACCCATTAACAAAGCTTGTCTTTATTTCAACTGAAATACACCCACTGCACAAAAAAGATGCCGAGAGTATATTGGAAGGGTGGAAAAAAGATAACTTTTTAACCAGTGTCTCAACTAACCCAGCTAGCTATATTGACCTGAGTAAAATATGGATTGAGCAATATCCTATTCCTGTTGCCGGTATTCATAGACGACACTTTTCACTCAACAATGAATATTGCAAGGGTCAGATAGTCCTCGATTTGCATTATGGCGACGCTACTGACGCTTTTGCGCAAATACAAAAACAACCATTAGGATTAGTAGACGCGTGGTTTTTAGATGGCTTTACGCCGAGTAAAAACAGCAGTATATGGACGCAAGCATTGTATGAACAAATGGCCCGTTTAAGCAAATCAACCTGCACCTTTGCAACCTTTACCTCTGCAGGTGAGGTCAAAAGAGGTTTGCAAAGCGCTGGATTTAATGTTTCAAAACAAAAGGCCTTTGGACACAAACGAGAAATGCTCTTGGGCACCTTTAATGACAATTTACAGGCTATGGAATACACACATAAAGGCGATACATTAGAAAAACAAAGCCCAAAATCATACAAACTGGAGGCACCTTATTTTGTGCGTTCAGGCATAAAATCCGTTAATAATAGACAAATTACAGTTGTTGGTAATGGTCTAGCGGGCGCCATCATGGCTTTAAAACTAACCCAACGAGGTAAGCACGTTAATTTGCTATGGCAGGGAGATTTGCCAAGTGATAGTGCATCAGGTAACCCCATAGGGGGCTTTTATCCGCAGCTTAACGCGCAAAACAATGCCGCTAGTCAAATTCAGTTGCATAGTTTTTTGTATGCCAGCGAGTTTTATAAAACCCTAAACGCAGCACAGCCATTTAGTCATGCGTGGTGCGCAGCACTACAACTCGCATTTAATGACAACACACAGGCTCGATTAAGCAAATTAGCCAACGCTAAATTATGGCCCAAAGAAGTGGCGCATTTTGTCAACTCAGAACAAGCCACAAATATTGCTAATATTCCGATACCGTACGCTTGTTTGCATATTCCCAATGCTGGTTGGATTAAACCCCCTAGTGTGGTGCAGGCTTGTCTTACATTAGCCCAAGCAAGTGGTTTACTCACATTGCAAAACAAGACTCAACTGGTAAGTTACAAATGCACCGATACACAAGGCATTCAATTAACGCTTAAAACTAGCAATGGCGACTTCGCGCATAACGCTATACGAGGAATTCCTACTAATATTGCTGATACCAAGCCAGCCCAATCAAAACATGTTCATAATACACCTACTTTAGTCCTTGCCATGGGCAGTGGCAGTGAGTCTATGACAAAGCACGTGATCCCTTTGCGATTAACGCGCGGCCAAGTTGAGATGGTGTCAAATGACTATCCCGCGAGTACTAATAGCGTATTAGCTCGATTACAAACCTTACTTTGTCACAAGGGTTACTTTACGCCCGCGGCCGATGGTTTTCACGCCCTAGGGTCAACCTATATAAAAAATGATACTAATTGCGATTTACGAGACGAAGAAACAAATATGAATTTTGCTATGCATATCCAAAGTATACAGCACGAAAGTTGGCAAAACGAGCTTCAACAAGCGCGCCTCAACCCCAATAATTATGCACGGGCTGCGGTGCGATGTTCTTCACCCGACCATTTACCGGTAGTAGGCGCAATGCCAAACGAATCTCAATTTAAAGAATTAGCTGAGCTGTATAAAGCTTTACCTTTGCATCGTTATCCTATTCCTAGTAACGATGCAAATGTGTTCGTATTGACAGGATTAGGATCAAGAGGGCTGACTACCGCACCATTAATGGCAGAGATATTAGTGAGTCAAATGCTAGATGAACCAATGCCCTTAGCCAAGCATTTACTTGACACCGTAAACCCAAACAGATTTATTGTGCGCTCACTTATTCGCCGAGAACCATGGCCAGCATAGCGCTTACGCTTTTTTAATCGGCGCCATAGCGGACATATTGAGCGTGTATTTGTTGACTCACAAACCGCGGAACTAACACGCTCGCGCTCGACACAACTCTATTAGTACCCAACTCAATAATGCGTGCGTTAATAAACACGCCGTCGGCTTTATCAATCATAGTGGCTGACAACACATGGTCCATAACCTTCTTATTGGAAAGCTCTAATACGTCACGTGAAAATGCTAAATCGCCTTGTTTTGTGACCTTAATTGCAGGCATCATTTTGAAGTCGACTACATTTAAGCCAAATTGTTGAATCTCTGAAATAGAGTACTCTGCCATTTGATTACCCAACACTGTCGTATTTTGTAAGGTGTAGTCTAGCTTCACAAAGGAAGTCACCCCAATTCTGGCACGAGAGCTTAATCCATTTGCATTTTTCACCAAATCCATGACTAGCTGTCCGGCATAATCTTGCACACTTTTATATGTAAACATTGGCGTAAAGCGCTTCACAGGCGGCTGCATCATTTCAGCATACATATTATTTGTATCTTCATGTGAACCTGCATCATTATAAGAAGAACGTCCAATTGGATCGCTACTACGATTTTGCTCACGCGTGGCTAAACCACTAATTCCATTAGGCACAATTGTGCCTGCCAAATTGTGTTGTTCATTTAATAAATCGGCGATTGTTTGAGGAGGCTGATAACCCGCCATAAACAATTTCCCGGCAGCGCAGCCACCTAATATCATAGCTATTGTGCATATAGTGGCAACTTGTAAATGCGTCTTAACGCCACGCAATAAAGCGTAGCACAATGTATTTAAAATTTTCATATTATTCCCCTGCAATAATACGTACACCGTCAATCAGGTCATTTTGTCTCGATGATCCACTGGGAAGCAAAGCATCTACAATATAAAACGGTATAAAAGACTGGGCACTTGCTACCACCACATTTGACTGCATTCCTAGCATACGAGCGTTTACGATAAAACCACCTTGGTGTTTAGTCATGGTGCCGGTAAGTACATATTGAATAGGCGTATTACTTTTTAAGTCGAGAAAATCTCTCGACATCACAAAATCACCGAGTTCGGTTACACGTATAAACTGCGTCGCTTTAAACTCAACTACCGGCATTCTAAACTTATGAAACTCATGAACAAACGACTCTGCCATTTGTTGACCCAGTAAATTAGTTTGCTTTAAATCACTGTCTATTAGCGAAAAATGGGTCACCGCTACAGGGGTACGCTCACTTACATATTCCATATTAGAGACTAAGTCTTGTGCCATGTTTCTTACATAGTCACCCACATGTTTCGTCAACGGCATGCTTTTATAAGGGCCTTGGGTAGACGACATAAGAGGCGGTCTACTAATAGAGCCAAAAGCATCTACCGACCCATACGTTTGCGCCTGTTTATCTAATTTTGCGTTGCCTACGGCGCTGGCATTTATATCAACCACGCCATTGATTTGTGTTTGACGCCCTTCATTCATATCGTTTCCATCATTTATTTGCTCGTCAGAAGAAGAGGCAAACAATTGCTCAACAGACGGCAAAGAACTGCATCCGGCAAGAAAAATAATGGTTAAAAATAACGTGCATAGTTTCATATATTACTCCAAATTAGTCGATACATTGCTGGGTTTTTCAGTTCGGTAAAGTTGCCCGTTACGCAAAGTAACTTGTTCTTTTTCCCAAAATAAATCTGCTGGAAAAAAGCGGGTTGCTGCTGCTACTACATCTTTGCTACGTACATTAATCACACGTGCATTAACCATGGCACCGTTTTGCTGCGGCGTAATAGTGCCGGTAATGTAGTAATCAACATTTTGCAATTGAGACAAGTGGTCTAAATCTCTAGACAGGACACGATCGTATAAGTCGGTCATTATAATAGCGTTACTGGCTTTATAATCTTGTGCCACGAACCCGCGCCGCACAGCTTCCGTAATCAGTCCCTGCTCGAGCTGGTGCCCCAATAGCATAAGCGGGCCTTGTTCATTTAGGTTTGTTTGCATACTGGTTACAGGCACAAAACCCGCGACTGCGTATCGATACTGTTTATCTGCCTGCATGTTTGCAAAAAGCTCTTGTGCCAGTCTGAATGTAATCAGTTCTGAATTTCCTAATGCGGAAGTTGTACTAGACTTTTGTATAGGTGCCTGTTGTGACAACAAATTGGCGCAGCCTGACAAGGTCAAAATAATGAGCACGCAAAGAACACAGAGCAATACAGACCCAATACTGTTGACAACATTTTTCATATGCTAATCCTAAAAGAACAAATAATACTTTCAGACTAAGCAAAATTGGGTCCAACTTAGCTAGTTTTTTATAAACGGGGATTTCAATGAAATTTCGGGATACACTTTAGTCACGTTTCTTGCGCAAACTTTGTAGCTTCTTAATGTTTAAATGCAGTTGTGTGTATCGGCAAGGTGAGTGATAAAGAGGACATTTTCATTTAAGTTCTTGACCTTACTTCTTTGTAGTAGCGATATCGGTCAATACGGTTTATTCATTGTCATTGTCATTCACAAACAACATATTTGTCATGTATATTACGTCTTTCGCATCAGCCCCAACAAGTTCGTTATTGGCAATAGCACTATTAATGGACTGAGACAACATATATTGTGTTTGCTGTTGCCATTGAGCTTGACCTGCACTTTTATTTTCCGGTGCTTGAATTGCATGTATTAAATTAGCCGCTATCACCGAGAAGTGACCATGGATATAACTGGCTATAAAAAGCTCATGATCACTTCCTGTTTCAATATAAGCATCGAGTAGGGCCTCTTTAATATCTAAATACTCACTAAAGTTACGGATGAGTTGCTCACTAGCATTTCCCAAAGATAGTACCTCTTAATTGTATGGCTGGATTTGAACAGAACATGTTTTTAATGACGAACGAAGTACAGTACCTGATCCCTATACCCGGTAATTACGGAAATAGGACCGGCTAGGTCATCGTCAAGCTCTGTATCACCAGAATCTGAAATTAAGCCTTTATCGCCTAATAAATGTAGTTTGGCTTTAGTCGCCACTAGTATAATATTCTGTTTGCCAATTTGCTTAATAAACATAGGCGATAACTGTTGATTCCCACGCCCTAAAATATGTCCCTGTCCACCAATAATCGTTGCCACTAATTTACTGTCTTTACCCGCGGTAATAGACAAAAGTTCGCGCGCGGTAACATCTTGCGCAATAACCTTACCGGCTTTGACTATATCTACGCCCAATAAGGTATTAGGCAAATTTGCTTGCTGCATAATCGCATCCACCGTACTGCCAGACCCCATAACAAAAAAAGTCTCCGGGAAATCTTCGATTATTTCTAAAACATAGTCGCTAATATCGTCTAACAATAATTCGTCAGATTCTTTGCCACCCATCTTAACGGCTTGTATATAGGTAAGTTCGCTGGGGATTTTCATTTCACCATAATGCTTTGACATAACTTTGCCTTGTCTAAATAAGGTTTCGTCAATATCTCTAACTTCGCCGTCGTGGAGTGACAATAATTCGCCTTCAATGACTTTACGTAAAACGATGCCCGCAGATTTTGGCGTTATTGCATATACACCGCTGTGAATTTTGCAGCCTGCGGGTATCCCTAAAACAGGCACAAGGGTGCTTACGACGTTGCATAAGTTACGTGCGGTACCATCGCCACCCGCAAACAGAATTAAATCTACTTTTGCATCAAGTAATTTACTTGCCAGTGCTTGGGTGTCTTTAGATTCAGTTTGGGTATCACTTCTATGCATTACCTCATATTCAAAACCAAGCATCTTAGCGGCGTTTTCGCCCATATCGCCATTACCGGTTAATATTGTTAACTGGTCTTTAATTGCTAAACACTGCTTAAGTGCAAGCGATGCTTTTTGCATAGCAAGTTGTTCACCGCCATTTTCCATGGCTCTTGTCCTAACCTCGGCACCATCACTACCTTTAAGTGCTAAAGCTCCGCCAATGCCCGCAAACGGATTAATAATTAAGCCTAATCTGAAGCGCCGGCCTGCACTCGTGTTAGTCATTAGGGTGCCACCTTATTTTTATTACTATAGATGCTGTTGTGGATAGTGTTATGGATAACTTTAGGATCATGTCTATTGTAAAGGGTTAGCATACAGTGCTATCGCAAAGTGAAGTACTTAGCATCAAGCGTTTATCGTTAAGGATGAGTGCTGGGCTTGAATAAAATTTATGTAATTCAGCCAAAAACAGACTTGCGCGAGCTGGAAAACCGTATGTAACGTAGTGTTTTAGCTGCCTGTTTACAGCCTGCGTAAAGTGATCATGTTGACGCGCTAAAGTTTTGTCATCTTGGTTTTCTTGCGAATTCAAATTGTCGATACTCACCCGAAACGGAATATTACACGCTATTGAAAATGCCCATTCAAGTGCCTGTGGCTTGCGCTCTACAAATTCAAAGTCAGTTTGCTGTTGCGCAGTTCTGCCATCGGGGGCATACCAATATCCATAGTCTATTTTCTGACGCCTATTAGCGCCGGCAATACACCAGTGTGCAATTTCATGAAGCGCGCTTGAAAAGTAGTCATGACGGTAAAAAATAGTGCTCAATGTCTGCTTAGCGTTCGCAGGTATATATAAAGGTTCAGGTGCTTCGCCTTGCAATTGTGTATTGAAATGCGCAGAAAAACATAAGCTAAATATGCTTTGCAGATCACGGTCACTTTTTTGCTTGTCTTTATTATGTTTGGCACAATTGGCTAGCATAGGCTTAGTATTGATAGTCTCTTATTTCAGAAATTTGGGATTTTTTAATGTTTTTAACTACAATTGTTAGTCCTTAGATTATAGCCGATGCTATGATAAACCTCATTCTAAATTATATTTTATTTACAGACCTTTAGATGACAAATGAAAATACCAAGGATATCGCGCAGTTCTCCACGCTTAATTGGCTGCATGCGCATCCTTTCATGAGCGAATGGAAAATAGCTTCATCAAATATCGACCATTATAAGCATACCAACAACCTTGCTTATTTAGCTCGCTTAGAGCAACTAGCGTGGGAGCATTCTGAGTTTATAGGCTTAACCTTTGTCGATTACCAAGCACTAGACCGAGCAATGGTAATAACACAGCACGAACTTAATTATCATCTACCTTCACATTTAGGTGACACGCTAATTTGTGCAACATGGATTATGAGCTGTGATAAGAAGTTTAGACTAAGTCGACAATTTCAATATATTAATCCTAAAAATGGTAAAACTATTTTTACGGCAAAAACCCAATTTGTATGTGTGAGTCTACAAACAGGTGTGCCTAAAAAAATGCCCGACGCTTTTCAAAAAATATATGGCCATGTAGCATTGGGCTCTTAGCAGTATTAAGGTGTTTATTGTTTTGCTATAAGTACCATTAAACACAACGAGGAGGAAATATAGTATGCAGTTAATAAAATGGCTTAGCATTTTGCTTTCTGTGTCCTTGGGTGCTAACTTTTGGTTTATGTACACGTGGTACCAGCGAGAAAACCTACCTCAGAGCACACAAAATACAGTTGCAAATACAGCATTAGAAGTGAACTCGCATGCGTGGCAGCGATATCCGAAAGTTGACTCACAAGGTCTAACTAACGAAGATATACTGCCAGCGAAGCATAGTTCGTTATCGTATGCCAACGATGAAACACTCGACATCTCCCAACAAGACTACCTAAAATGGCTTAAATCACTGGCCAATGCCCAAGAGTTCCAAAAACTTGAGTTTGAAGTGCGCGCTTATTTACGTATTTACCCACAAGACACCGTTGCTATGTTGCTAGAGGCGCAAGCGTATTATCACAACAAACCCCTTAACATTGCACTTGTGCACTATCATGAGCTTTTAACACAGTCGCTTTCACCTAAGCAACAAAGCGACATTGAAGAGCTCATTGCCGTGAATACTACACGTATTATTCAGCAATTTAGCGGTGACGGAGCATGGAATTTACTGGCTCAATTTTTAGAACCTTTAGTGCAAATCGCCCCGCGAAATAGACAGTACCTCATGGCCTTGGCTCGGGCCTACGGTATGCAATCTCAATTTACCCTAATGGAGGATGTATTAGCTAGCTTTTCATCAGACGACATTCGCTCAATTCGACTTAGGAGTAACGTAAATGCCCGCCTCAACCAAACGGCAAACAACGACTCGCTCGCTAGCTTACCCCAAGGAGGTATAGACTCCGGCCTTAGTAACCAGCGCATAGCTGATGTATTGTTGCAGCAAGAACGCGGGCAGTTTGTGACTCACGCAAGTGTACATAATAGGTCGGTCAGATTGTTAGTAGATACGGGCGCCTCAACGACGGCCATAAGTGATGTGGCATTTAGTGACATAGATAGCAATGAAGTAGAGTTTTTGGGTCTGTTTAATGTCAATACGGCAGGCGGTACTATTGAAGCTCCAATATATAAAGTTAAACGCATTACAATAGGCCAGCGTGACATACTAAATACTAGTGTACTAATTTTGCCCGCTAAAAATTTAGGTCGATACGACGGTTTATTAGGCATGAATGTACTAGGTCAATTCGATTTGACTTATGATGCTACAAGCGAAACAATGCGTATGTACAAAAAACGCTGAGGTCGTTAGACCTCAGCGTTTTGGTGTTCATCCAAAAATTATCACGCTAAAGGTGCGTTTCAAACTTTATCATATTGTGATACCTACAGCTTAGCACACAACCTTGTACCTTGATCAATTGCGCGCTTAGCGTCAAGCTCTGTGGCAAAATCTGCCCCCCCAATCAAATGATATGGCAAGGTTAGACCGTCTACCAGTTCGCGCATAGGTACTTGACCTGCACAAATAATTACGTTGTCTACGTCAAGTGTTTTTGGCTCACCATTTACTTCTATGTGTAAACCATCGTCATCAATACGCTTGTAGGTAACCCCAGCGATTAATTTGACACCTTTCATCATTAATCCTGCACGATGGGCCCATCCTGTGGTTTTGCCCAAGCCAGCACCCACTTTTGTAGTCTTACGCTGCAGCATATAAATTTCTCTTGGTGATGGTTCAGGTAATGCCTTCATACCTTCAACTCCGCCCCTATATTCAAAGCTCATATCAATGCCCCACTCTTTCATAAAAGCAGGAATATTAGTTGACGTTGATATCTCGCCATGAGATAAAAATTCGCTTGTATCAAAGCCTATTCCGCCAGCACCCATTACCGCCACCCTTTTACCCACGGGCTTCTTATGCTTAAGTACGTCTACGTATGACAATACTTTGGGGTGATCAATACCTTCAATATCAGGCTTACGCGGTATAATACCAGTAGCCAAAATAACTTCGTCGAAATCACCTTTATGCAAAATATCTATGTCTACTTTGGTATTTAGTTGAATATCGACACCAAGCAATGCCAGTTGTACAGAAAAGTACCGAATAGTTTCATAAAACTCTTCTTTGCCTGGGACTTGTTTAGCAATATTGAACTGACCGCCAAGTTCGCTATCTGCATCAAACAAGGTCACTTTGTGTCCTCTTTCAGCGCAGGTTTTCGCGGCGGCAAGCCCGGCAGGACCGGCACCCACAACGGCAATATGTTTGATGACATGGGCCGGTACTATATTTAATTCAGTTTCGTGACAAGCACGTGGATTTACCAAGCAACTGGTCATTTTGCCGTCAAAAATATGGTCTAAACAAGCTTGGTTGCACCCTATACAGGTATTAATTTGGTTAGATTGATTGCGCTTAGCCTTAGCAACGAAGTCGGCGTCAGCCAAAAACGGTCTTGCCATAGACACCATGTCGGCATCACCTCGGGCAAGCACTTCTTCGGCGACTTCGGGTGTGTTAATTCTGTTTGATGTAATGACAGGAATATTTAAGGCTTTTCTAAATTTAGCGGTTACCCATGTAAATGCAGCTCGGGGCACCTTAGTAGCAATAGTTGGAATGCGCGCTTCGTGCCAGCCAATACCTGTATTGATGATAGTCGCACCTGCTTTTTCTATTTCTAATCCCAGCTCTACCACTTCATCATAATTTGAACCACCTTCCACTAAATCAAGCATAGACAGACGGTAAATAATGATAAATTCTTTGCCTACCGCTTCGCGCACACGACGAACCACTTCAATAGGTAGTTTAATACGATTCTTATATTCACCGCCCCATTCGTCTTTACGCTGATTGGTGCGTGTAGCAATAAACTGGTTTAAAAAATAGCCCTCTGAACCCATAATTTCAACACCGTCGTAGCCTGCACGTTTCGCCTGCTGTGCGGTAAATACAAAATCTTCTATTTGCTTAACAATCCCTGCTTCATCTAAGGCTTTTGGCATAAATGGATTAATTGGTGCCTGAATGGCAGACGGAGCCACAAGCTTTTTGCTATATGCATAGCGACCAGTGTGCAAAATTTGCATACAAATTTTACCCCCCTCGTCATGCACGGCTTTGGTGACTACTTTATGGTTTTCGACCGCTTCGTCGCTGTCTAGTCTGCAGGTAATGTCGTGGGTTGCGCCTTCATCATTAGGGCCTATGCCTCCTGTCACTATGAGGCCTACTCCACCGCGCGCACGTTCTGCAAAAAATGCTGCCATACGATCGTGGCCGTTAGGCAACTCTTCTAAACCTGTGTGCATAGAGCCCATAACAATTCGGTTTTTAAGCTGCGTAAAGCCCAAATCTAAGGCTCGAAAAATATGTGGAAAAGGTACACTTGATTCTGCTGAGACAGGCGCTGAAGACGATGTTATTGTCATTTTTTTTTAGATCCTCAAATTAATACTATTAAAATAAAACACGCACAATAAAGGCAGCAATTATGTAAAGCCCTTAGATAATGTTTTATTTGTTATATGTAGTTGGATAAACTAGCTTAATCAATTAAATTTTTAGGCTTGTCTAGACGTAGTTCGCGCCAAATTTTACCACTCTCAACGCCATATCTACGCACAACAGCCACAACGCGGTCAGGCTCGTTGGTATCAAGTACATTTAGCAGTTGCTTGTAATAGCTGGTCGCTATTTCACGTGCATTTTCGTGACTAAAGAAATATCCACCCACGCGAGCATAAACGCCTTTAAAACCGTTCATCATCAGCACGTAAACAGGATTATCTGAAGCAAAAGCAAGGTCATGATGCATTTGGTAGTCATGTTGGGAAAAAGCGTTACCTTCTTGTTCGACTTTTTTATAACGTTCAATAATTTCACGACTTATTTGAGGTGATTGACGAAAGGCGGCGCGAATAAATACTGCGCTCAGATTAGTTCGGGCAGACAGCATTTTATCAAGTAACTCAGGCTGACCTTCTTGGTCAAGCCTGGCGAGTGTCTCAAGAATATTTAGACCACAGGTTTCCCAATAATTATTTATCTTTGTAGGCTTACCGTGTTGGATAGTTAGCCAACCATCTCTGGCTAAGCGCTGCAAAACTTCACGTAACGTGGTGCGAGTTACCCCTATTAGCTCTGAAAGCTCTCGCTCTGCAGGGAGTATTGTCCCAGGTGGAAATCGACCGCTCCATATGGACTCAACAATGTATTCTTCGGCAAACCCTGCTGGACTTTGAGACTTATAAATCATGCTTACAACTAAGATGTTAATAAAATATTAACAGATTGTACCAGATGATCAGCACAAGAAAAGCTTTATGTTTTGTGTGCGCTGTTCAGATCAAATTTGAGTCTGCCAAAAATGCTTGATTTAAAGCCAGCATATTTGTCCTACAGCAAAAATTTAAGTAGTAACAAACAAATCGCGCATTTAATCACGCAGTTACACATATAATACCGTTTCCAGTAGCTATTATTAACTTCACTTTAATTGTCATAAATTAGTGCCTGTTGCATTAAACCGAGGTAGCGTTTATTCTCCTTGTGCCAAATTAAAGTGACGCGCATGACTGCAGCGGAAATTAGCAGATGCACTTATATACAAAGTTGCTCAGCCAATAGACTAGCCGTCTTCAACTTAAAAAATATCGATTTAACCCATAGTACTGTTAACCACTAATTGCTTTTAGCTAAAGGCTAAATTGCTGGTATATGAAAAAGGTATGCAATGAATTCGACCATTAAAGCCGCTTTGTGGATGCTGGGGGCAATATTCAGCTTTACTACTATGGCCATTGCGGGGCGCGAACTCAGTGCTGGGTTTGATACATTTGAAATCATGTTGTACCGCTCGGCCATAGCCTTGGTAATTGTGCTGGTAGTGATCTATGCAACCGGAACGTTCCGTAACATAGGTATTGACGCATGGCGCACACATCTGCTTCGAAATGTTTTTCATTTCACCGGTCAGAACCTTTGGTTCTATGCAGTAACAGTGATTCCTTTGGCGCAAGTTTTTGCACTTGAGTTCACCTCTCCCCTATGGGTTATTTTACTGTCTGTGTTCTTTTTAGGGGAACGCCTCACAGTAATACGCGTGATTGCTGCGCTAATGGGGTTTATCGGTATTTTGGTTGTCGCGCGACCTGACCTAGGAAACATTAATCCAGGGGTTGTAGCGGCGGCATCTTGCGCTATTTTCTTTGCGCTAACGTACGTATTTACCAAACGCCTTACTCGTACACAAAGTATTGCGGCTATCATGCTCTACCTTTGTGGCCTGCAATTGATTTTTGGTATTATTTCAGCAGGATATGATGGAGATATTGCCCTGCCCAGCACTGCAGATATGCCCTTGTTTGGACTGGTTGCTTGTTGCGGCTTACTGGCACATTTTTGCATCACAAAGGCACTAACAATAGCCCCTGCTACAGTAGTAGCCCCACTTGAATTTGCTCGCCTGCCCATCGTTGCCATTGCTGCAATGGTGGTTTATAACGAGATCATTGATGTGTGGGTTTTTGTTGGTGCCGTCATCATTTTTGCAGGCAATTACCTCAACATTTGGTTTGAAACCCGCAAAAAAAACCAAGCTGCTAAGGTTAAGTAACGTTAGTAGCATAGTATTAGCGCATGAAAAAACGCTATGTCACTTCGTAAGCTTACTATTTAAGCTTACTGAAAATAAATAATAAAGTATAAAAAAGCGGATGTTTATCAGTTTTTTTATGGGTACAATACCAGTAGTATTAAAGCCGTAAACATACCTACAACAGATTAATAACATATTAGGAATATTACATTACATGCAATGGATATATCAGTTTAGTCAACAAAAACGTGCTTGGACATTGCTCGCCTTATCTGCTTTTGGCTTATTGATTACCGCTTTGTATTTTCAACACAGCATGAATTTACAGCCTTGTATTAAATGTATTTATCAAAGGACCGCTGTTATTGGAGTGCTGTTAGCCGCTATTATTCCGCTACTATACAACCACTTATTTACGCGCATAGCGGCATTTTTCATTTG
This sequence comes from Glaciecola sp., assembly GCA_047621065.1. Taxonomy (GTDB): domain Bacteria; phylum Pseudomonadota; class Gammaproteobacteria; order Enterobacterales; family Alteromonadaceae; genus Glaciecola. Next base: position 17,064 of record JBLHMY010000005.1, read on the forward strand.
GGCTTATAGCAGTCTTCAAGGAATATTGGTCGCACGCGAACATCTTAATGTAATATTCGCTAAAAACCCTTTTGCCAATATATGTGACATTGTGCCAAACTTTCCGTCGTCTATGCCCTTGCATGAATGGTTACCGGCAATTTTTGGTGCAACAGGTGATTGCAATGAAAATAGTTGGCAGTTTATGGAGATGGGAATGGCTAATTGGATGCAGATAATTTTTAGTATCTACTTGCTAGTACTAGTAGTTGTTTTAGCCGCTAACGTATACTGTGGTGTGGTTAATAAGAAGGTATAACGCCTTCTCGCTAACTTCTATCACTTTATTTTTAATGTTGTTATGACTACTCGATAGCACCAAGAGGCCAGGTAACAATATAATCTTCAAAATCATCTAGGTCCACATTTGTCTCGCTGACCACACGATTTCTAACCGTAATACCAAGCTGATGCATTTTCGTCTTTTTGCCCTTGTTTAGCAACGGATGCCAATGCGCTAAGCCTTTTCCCTCATGCAGCCTTCTGTAACTGCAGGACGGCGGCATAAAAAAAACGTCTGCTAGGTTATCTTTGGTTAGTGTAACGCAATCTGGCACTAATTCTCCGCGCTTCTCGTATTGCGTGCAGCCACAGGTTTTATCGTTCAATAAATAGCAAGCAATATTGGTGTAGAGTATTTCTTCACCCTGTTTTATATGGTCAGTTGGAGCGAAGTTTTCTTCCAACGTTTCATCATCAATAAACTTATGCAAGCAACAGCGCGCGCAGCCATCACAAATGGCTTCCCATTCAGGCCGAGACATATCATTTAATGATTTGTCTCGCCAAAATGCCGATTCTATTAAAGCCTTTGAATATATCGTTTTACTTTTGGCGCTACTCATATTAAAAACCTGGTTTGTTAATTTGCATCATTGCTTGTGTTGACTTTGCGCGACTCTAAATGCTCATCCAATAAATTATTAACCTTAGGTGGCAATTGCAAATAAAAACCGTCTGTTTGAATTCTTTCAACCAACTTATCTCTATTAATACCCGCAATAATATCGCGTTTAATCAACGGTATAAGCATCACGAATATGGGCACCCCAAATTGTTTCATGAGGACATCGGGCACGGTTGAGAAATCATCGCGCTTTGCAAGGTACAAATAGGTGTCGGCTCTTCTTGACGACTTATAAACTGCGCTTAATTTCATGGTGACCTGCTATTAGTGCTTGTAAATTTATATTATTAAATAACTGACTGCCCTGTATATAAGCACTAAATAGTTCACCTCGCCAACCACTTAGCATATCAGGACACAAGTTCTGTAACTCTAGCTCATCAAAATCGAACCAGCACCATTTAAGCACTTGGTTCATTTGTTTTTTGCTAGCTAATACGGCAACAGGTACGTCTTGCTCAAGCGCTATATGGTCCACTAGTTCTTTTACTATATTCAAACAAGGTTTGTATCCACTAAACTCAATTAAACGCTGTATTCTAGGCACGGCTTGTTGATTACTTTCATTTCGTGCCGCCTGACAGATTGCTAATAAATCATCTTTGTAGAGTCTGGCTTGTTTAGAATATAAATTATGACAATCAAACAGAGCTTGAGCAGTATCAGGCACCTTGCTTGCAATTTCGAAAAGCGCCACTTCTTTAATCACAAAGTTTACCGCCATATTTTCTTTTCTGGCAACTTCTAAACGCCACTTCGCAAGTGCTTTTAGAGCGATAAGTTGCTTACCTTTTAGCTTCCAGTTATTTTTTAGTGAGTAGTAGGCAATTTCCGCGGGCAAAGGCATTGATTTTTTGACACCCAATTGATGAATTTCATCAAATACCCAGTTAGTTTTCTGTATTGTTTGTGTTTCTTTGAAAATATGTTCGTACAACGCCATTAAATGCGTGACGTCGGCACTTGCATAGGCACATTGGGCTGCACTTAATGGTCTTTGGATCCAATCAGTTCTAGATTCGCCTTTATCGACCGTTATTTCAAATAACTTTTCAATCAAGTTAGCATAGCCCACCGACACTCCCAACCCTATAAGCCCGGCAGCAAATTGGGTATCAAATATTGGCGTAGGTATTACTTGTAAATGATGCCATAGGGCCTCTAAATCTTCAGAGCAAGCATGTGCTATTTTGACAATATTAGCATTGGTTAAAATTGCTGCAAATTCAGACAAATCTGCTATTGCCACCGGATCGATAAGCGCGACTTGTTCTTTATCAAAGACTTGAATAAGACCCAAAATAGGCGTTAGAGTTTGTGTTCGCACAAACTCAGTGTCAATTGCCAACACTTCTTGGGTAGCATAATGGGCGCATAACTCACTAAGTTGTGCGGATGTATTTACGTATAAGTATTCGTAAGTTTTATTATAAGGATGCAATTTTTCTCGATTCTTATTTAATTAGCAGTTACTGTTTGTCGCCAACTAGTTGCATATAACCATATGCAACTAGTTATTGCTATGTTTGTTGCTAACATTATCACGTAGCTCGCGGCGTAAAATTTTGCCCACATTTGTTTTAGGTAAAGCATCGGTAAACTCAACTATTTTAGGTACTTTGTAGCCTGTCAAAAGTGACTTGCAGTGCGAAATTACGTCATCAACGCTGAGCTTAGGATCTTTTTTAACCACAAACAATTTAACCACCTCACCCGACACTTCATGCAAAATACCCACCGCAGCCGCCTCAAATATACCATCATGCATTGCGGCTACTTCTTCTATTTCATTGGGGAACACATTAAAGCCAGACACCAATATCATGTCTTTTTTTCGGTCAACTATATACAGAAAACCTTGCTCATCCATTTTTGCTATATCACCGGTTGCCAACCATCCATCTTGCAAAATTTCGTCTGTTGCTGCTTGTCGTTTTAAATAACCTACCATTACTTGAGGACCTTTAACATGAAGTTCGCCCGACTCGCCCAGCGCCACTTCCCTGCCGTTATCGTCAACTAGTTTTACGTCTGTGGAAGGCAAAGGCAGTCCAATAGACCCTTTATGTTCTGTCAAGTTAAAAGGGTTTACCGCCACTATAGGCGAACATTCGGTCAAGCCGTAGCCTTCGATTAAGACTTTACCCGTAACTTTTTGCCATTTTTCTGCAACCGGTCTTTGAACCGCCATACCGCCACCGAGTCCAAACACAAAATGACTAAAATCTAACTCAGCAAAACCAGGAGTATTTAACAATCCATTAAATAAGGTATTAACACCGGTTATCACTGCAAAAGGATATTTTTTAAGCTCACAAACAAAACCCGGCATATCACGTGGATTACTAATTAATAAGTTAGGACTACCAGACTTAAAAAAGGTTAAGCAATTGCTTGTCAACGCGAAAATATGGTAAAGCGGCAGCGCTGTCACAACCATTGCACCGGGCTTAACGGCTATTTGTAAGTTTCCAGACACTTGCTCTAAGTTTGCTACCATATTCCTATGAGATAACATGGCACCTTTTGAAACCCCCGTAGTACCACCGGTATATTGCAAAAATGCAATATCATCGCCGCTTATTTTCGGTCGAGTGTACTTTAACTGTTTACCTTTTGCTAATACATCATTAAACGCTAACGTACCTTCTAAGCCATGCGCAGGCACCAGTTTTTTAATATGTTTTATAGCAAAATTAACTATCCACTTTTTGGGTGCTGGCAACATATCACCAATAGTGCTTAATATAACGTTTTTAACAGGGGTATTGGAAAGAACCTTGTCGAGGGTATCAGCAAAGTTTTCAAGGATGACTATGGTTTTAACATTTGCATCATGTAACTGATGCTGAAGCTCTCGAGGGGTATATAGGGGATTGACGTTAACAACCGTCATACCTGCACGTAACACACCAAATAAAACCACTGGATACTGCAGTAGGTTGGGCATCATAATGGCGACTGAATCGCCTTTATGCAAACCTGAGTTTTGTAAGTAAGCAGCAAACTGCGCCGACAAGGCGTCTAAATCACCAAAAGTAATTTGATGACCCATGTTTATAAAAGCTGTTTGACTACTAAACTCAGCAACCGACTCCTCAAATATTTCTAGTAAAGAAGGGGCAATATTGGCCTTTATTTCAGCCTGTACATTCTTATCGTATTGCGCTAGCCAAATTTTTTCCACGTCATGATGTTCCTGTGGTTAATGTCAAGCTTATCTTAATGTACCTGCCTTGAAAAAGAAACAATGATTCCGCTTTAGAGTAAATGAATCAGCGCTCAAAAAATTGAGTAGCGTATTTATGAATACAATTGGCGACGTCAACGTTCGAATCAAGGTGCACATGATGACCACCGGTAAAGGTAATTGTTGGGACATCAAAAAATATATTGTCGCGCTTAGCAATAACGACTTTAATTTTCTCAAACCCTTTTTTTCCTAAAATCAGTAATCGTTGGCAGCAAATATTGGCAAGGGTATTACACACTTGTTCTTCGGTCATTCTCAAGGCAGACTTTGTGCGTAAGCGATTGTCTGAACGCCATAATAAATTGCCTTGCTTATCGGTTTTAAGATTTCGACTAACAATTTGTTGCGCTTGACTGGCGCTTAAATCACTTATTGCGCAACGTGCTTTTATTACCGCCTCGATACTGAGGGGTTGTTTTATAGGTTTGTTGGCCTTAGTTCTGCTGGAGAAACACTCGGTAAGCTGTATAGCGCTGGTATTAGCGTCTTGAGAAAGCGGTCCACACGACTCTATCGCAATAAAGCCATGAAGCCCTTTCGGTTGCGTTGATGCATATAAACTACTCACAATCGCCCCAAGCGAATGCCCTACTAACACAAAATTACTCAGTTGTAATGTACGTACTAACTGATACAAATCGTAGGCGTAATCACTTAAATGGTAGTGTGCATCTTTGCTTCGATGCAATGATTTACCATGACCCGCCATATCAATGGCAATACATTGATACTCGTCTAAGAGGGGCAATATTGTGGCAAAGCTATCTGCGTTATCAAGATAGCCGTGAAGAAAAATAAGTGTTGGCTTAATTACACTAAGCGATTCATAGTTGACTATGGCTGCCACCCTTGTATGAGGCAGCCTTATTTCAATCTCATTGATCACAGGGCAACCTAACGTTCCTGTGTCGGCTTTTTGATGGCTTGAACACTATCTCTAAAAGTTGCAGACGCCCTAGGTTTATTTTGACTCACACTGGAAGTCGAAGGTCTGTTTCGTTTAACAGTGCCGCCTTGGCTGTGCCCGTTATAGCGCTCAATTCTTATGCGACTGCGGTGACGAGATCGCATCCAAGGATCATACCAAGGGTTAAAAAAGTTTCTGTGAAAGCCGGCTCCGTAACTAAATGGTGAAAATGCAAAGGTATCTATCTCAATATTCACATCGGTGGTTTCTTTCCACATATAATAGCCCATGGCATTGAGAGTTGGGTATGTATATTCTTGTTCGCCAATAATACCGGTATGAGTATCTCCTACATCGCCTACAACTGTAATTAACCTGCCTTGTTCAAACACAAGAGGGTCTACAAAACCTTCAACAACTGCTTTGAAACGTCCAACGCTTGGCATGCCGGTTTTTGGTTTGCCTAATCGGTCTTCAGGAAAAAACACGACTTCTATTTCAGATGCATCTTTTTTGTTTACCACTGATACAATTTTACCGCCCCAACGCGCCTTTTTACCAGCATCAAGCGATTGCGCCGCAGCAGAAGGATCTGCATTAGCAATACTCGTACTAACATCTTCAAACGCCACAAGTGTTGTATTTTCGCCTACGTCAATAGAATCTGGCACAACTGCGCAGCCCGAAACCACAGCAAGCCCCGCCAGAGCTGCAATAAACTTAATACTTTTCAATATATTCATTAACAACGCCTCAATGTATGGTTAGATAAACCTACGACCAGATAGGGGAAAACAAGTTCAACCATTATCTACCTCTTGTAAATAAGTAACCCCAGTATTTAAGCATATAAATCGACCCCCATCAAACGACGCAGCTCTTCTCGCTGGCTTCCAGTGTCTATTGCCGTATAAATCTGTAAACCATTTTGCGCACTAGTAGTCAGTTGTGCATATTGGTTGGCTCGTTCAAATAAGTTCTCGGCCTGGCTAAAACTAACCGAATCTCCTATTTTAAAGAATTCACCTTCAATTGGTGATAGTTTCGTGGTGGCCTCAACGGCGCTATTGATGTCTTTAACTAGAGGCTGCTGCGCTGAATCTGGCTGCCTGTTGACAAAAAGAGACTGCGTCATAGGGTAAATAGAAGCCATTAAAAACCCCACCTACTTGAGGTGATCATATGCTTGGGCAACCTATTCATGAAGCGCATACCTCTACATTTTGTTTGGTAATTTTTTCCAAGTTACCGTATCTCTAACATAGACAGGCGCGATGTCATCAACACCAATGCTAGTATTATTTTGCATCGCTAATTGGGCAAAGGGTAACATATATCTTGCATTCGGATAATGTACATTTAGTATAAACGATTGTAAAGCTTCATTATATAAGTCGGCATATGTCACAAAGCCAGTTCCCGCAAGCCCTATAAATTTTGGCAGAGTATGCAAATAAATAAGAGCATCTTCAGGCGTTGCAACAACTTCTTTTATCTGCGCGATAGCAAGTCCATCAACTACTTTAAAATGGCCCATGTATACCTCTTTCATGCGCGCATCAATGAGCACTAGTTGTTCTTCACAGCCTGTTTGTGAATAAACTTGCTGCGCCATTGCCGCTAAGGTAGACACTTGTACAACAGGCAAGTTAGCACCAAAGGCTAGTCCTTGAACAGTGCTTGCAGCAATTCTTACGCCAGTAAAACTTCCGGGCCCGCAGCCAAAAGCGATACCTGACAAATCCGCTGGGACCATATTATTACGACACAATATTGTATCAATCATCGGCAGGATTTGCTGGCTATGCTGCTGTGGACAAATATCAAAAATACTGTCTACCAGTTCCACTTCTGGCGCTGCGGCTTGCGCTAAGGGCTTAGCTGATTTACTACCTAGTAACGCAACACTACAAGCTTCTGTTGCGGTGTCAATTGCCAGTATGTTCATTTATTAATCTCGCTGTTTAGTGTCAATATAAGGTGTACTTATGATTAGTGTTAACCAATAGATGATAAGAATGCCTGCACTGTTTTTAAGTCCCTTGTTTTGCGCATATTAGGCAGACTAGCAAGAAAAGTACTTGCATAGGGCTTTGTCACAAGACGATTGTCGCATATCACTAATACACCTCTGTCTTCAAAATCTCGAATAAGGCGCCCTGCTCCTTGTTTAAGCGCAATAACCGCCTGCGGTATTTGGATGTCGAAAAAAGGCGAGCCACCCTGTTTCTGGCAGTCATCTAAACGAGCCTTTAATAGAGGGTCGTCGGGCGACGCAAAGGGCAGTTTATCAATCATCACGCACAATAAATCATCGCCTTTAACATCAACACCCTCCCAAAATGCTCCCGTGGCGAACAATACACTTTCAGAATCAGCAAGATAATCTTCCAGAATGGCCGCTTTTGAGCGCTCACCCTGTACATAAATCGGATTATTAATACGCTCTTTTACTAAACTTGAAACTTCCCGCATCATGTAGTGACTGGTAAATAAGATAAAGCTTCTGCCCTTGGCCGCTTCTATTAGCGTAATTGCGGTATCGACTAAGGCTTGTTTAATATTTTTACTACTTGGCTCGGGTAAATATCGAGGCACACATAACATTGCTTGTTTTTGATAGTCAAACGGACTGTCAAAACACAAACTGTCTGCGTCGTGAAGGCCCATCAAATTTTGAAAATGGCTAAACTCACCTTCTATAGCTAAGGTCGCAGACGTAAATATCCAACTTGCCTCACGCTCGTTCATAACCTTGGAAAATTGTTTGGCTATACTCAAAGGGGTTAAATGCAAAGTAAGATGATACTTCGTTGTTTCAAACCATAAACTCACGTCTTTGTGGTCGGTAAAGGTGAAAAGTCGCAAACGTTCAGTATTGGTTTTTATTTTTTCAAGCAAAGCGTCTAAGTCTTTGTCACGTCCATCATGTACTTTACCCACTTCCAGTAAATTACCTAAATAACTCAGTAGCATCTGAATTTGCTCGGCCACAGGCACTCTTTTCATCGCTTCAAGCCAATTTCCACGTTCACTATCAGTGGGAAATTGCATGCGTAAGTCAGACACTGAGTATTGACATTTTTCTGCAAATTCTGACAGTTGGTTAGCGTCTTTTACGCTCACCTTTTGAAGCTTTATCAAATCTTTTAATTGCTCGTTAAGCTGACGAGTAGAGAAGTTCTCACCAAAATACTCGCTGGCTATGTCTGGCACCAAGTGTGCCTCATCAAAAATAATACAGTCTGCAGCCGGTATTAATTCACCAAACCCCTGTTCCTTTAAAGCAAGGTCGGCAAAAAACAAATGATGATTAACAATGACCACATCGGCCTGCATAGCTTTTTGTCGAGCTTTTACCAAAAAGCAGTCGTCGTAATACGAACAGTCTTTTCCTAGGCAGTTATCGATAGTAGACGTCACCATAGGCAACACCCGAGCGTCTTCTTTTAAGCCTTTAAGATCGCTCATGTCACCGGTTTTGGTACCTACAGACCACTTTTGTACCATTTTATATTCTAGTAAGGTTTCTTTTTCGATACCGCGTTGAGATATTTCGTTAAGCTTTACGCGGTGTAGGCAAAGATAGTTACTGCGCCCTTTTAAAAGGGCTGTGTCTTTTTGTTTATTAATTAATTCTTTTACAAGGGGTAAGTCCCGCTTAAACAACTGCTCTTGCAGGTTTTTTGTACCGGTCGAAATAATCACTTTTTGCTGACTTTGTATAGCGGGCACCAAATACGCAAACGTTTTGCCGGTGCCGGTGCCTGCTTCAGCAATGAGCGCGGTTTTGCTGGCAAGGGCCTGCTCAATAGCAACTGATAAATCGAGCTGTTGTTGTCTTACTTGATAATCTCCTAACACACCGGCTAAAGGGCCGTCTTGTGCAAAAAAGTCGGTAACCTTATTCGATAATTGTTGCTGCGGCGACTTGTGCACCGATAATGAGGGTTCAGGGATCATAGAGTATAGTAAGTCTCAAAAAAGAAAGAATATGAATAGACCGAGACTGTTAAATATAAAAAGCCTCGGCTTGAATCGTTGGTTATAACGTTGCCAAGTTAATCTTGCCAGTCGCTTATTGAACTATGTCACCACGCATATTGGCATGTAAAAATTTGACTTACCTAAACAATACTTTTTCTTGTTTAAACCAATATACACAAAATCCTAATAATGCACCTGCCAATATGACAGATGAACCAAAAATACCAATGAGTTGAACGTAGTCCATAGTGCCTTTAACAAGTTCTTTAATGGCCAACGCAACATTGGTTAAGGGTATCCAGGCCCAAACACCTTTTAACTCAATACCTGGAATAAGCGTCACAATGATAGGTAAAAAAACCATTATCATTAAAGGACTCATATATCCCTGCGCTTCTTTAAACGAACGCGCGTAAATAGATAACGCTAACAATAATGATGCAAATGTGGCTACCACAGGAATGAGCATCAAAAAGACTAATATAAAGTCAAACCAATCAATAGCCGAGATAAACTCTACCACAGGTCCCATTGGCATTTGAATACTCACAACTACCGCCCACACTCCCATACTCAAAACCGTTACCAGTGCTGAGGTTAGGCCCGCGGTAGCAATGGTCAAAAACTTTGCTAACACAATGCTGTGACGATCAACCGGAGATAGCAACAGCGTTTCAAGGGTACCTCGTTCTTTTTCACCCGCGCCAATATCTGCCGCAGGTAGCATTGCGCCCTGCAAACATAAAATGAACATAAAATAGGGAATAAGACCGCCAAAGATTGCACCGGTTTGTTCGCGGGCATCGGCTAGGTTAACTTTTTCGATAACAATCGGATCTAGCATAGCCATTTGAATTGATTCGCTTATATTTAAATTTGCAAATGCACTTCGTTGGTTGGCTTTTTCTATGTCGTCGGTTATGTCTGTAATACGAGAGCGTACACTATTGAGCTGCGCATCATTTAACACCAGCTTTAAGGTTATTTGGCCGCTTTGGTCAACATCGTTGCTATAATTACTTGGGATCTGGAGAACAAAATCAACTTCTGAGCGATTAATAATATCGGCTACGGTTTCTTTGTCAGCCAAGTCTCCAACAACATCTTTTAATGTTAGACCCTCAACGCTTTGCAGCGCCAACAATAAGCCTGGGGCATATTCACTGCCACTCACCGCAAACGTCAAATTTTTAGTTTGTGACTCGGTCATGGCTTTACCCGTGAAATAAAACATCCCGCCAAAAATTAATGGAAAAACCAATAATGGCAAAGCAATCATAAAAAATAGCGTCTTGCGATCACGCAGTAATTCTAATATTTCTTTTTTAAAAATTAGCCACATTAGCTTTCACTCCTGTGTAATGAGTTCATGAAGGCTTCATGTAAGTTGTTGGGTGAAAGTGCCACAAAATCGGAAAGTGAACCATCAAAGCTGGTTAAGCCATGATCAATCACCGTGATGTGATCGCAAAGTTCGGTGACCTCGTCGAGGTGATGGGTAGAAAAGATAACTGGAATTCCTTTGTTTTTTAAATCTCGAATAAAATCGATAACCGTTTTAGCCGCCATAATGTCAAGGCCCGTTGTAGGTTCATCTAGCACCACAACATCTGGCGAATGCACAACAGCCCTGGCGATTGAGGTTTTTTGTTTCATCCCGGTAGAAAAATTCTCGCTTCTTCTGTCTAAAAAGGTATGCATGTCGAGTTGGTCAGCAATTTCGTTTATTTTCGCTTTAATAGAAGCATCATCCATACCATTAAGACGGCCAAAATACTCTATATTTTCACGCCCAGTTAAGCGCCCGTATAAACCGGTAGAACCGGATAGAAAGCCTATTTTTTTGCGCGCAAGCACCGGTGACGCTATTACATCTATGTCATCTATCATGATTGAACCACTGTCGGGTTGTAATGCGGTAGATAACATCCGCAAAGTTGTAGTTTTACCCGCACCATTAGGACCCAACAGTCCTAAAACTTGCCCCGTTTCACAGCGTAAACTGACGTTTTTAACAGAATGAAAATAGCGTCCGTCTAAGCGAGGATCTTTTTTGTCTTGCTCGCTCAGTTTTTTAGGGTTTTCTACTTTAAACTTCTTCGCTAGTTCTTTAATAACTATCATTCAAGCTTTCCATGTTTGTTTATTCGGCAGCCACTAAATTTGGATATATTCAAACAAAAGTGCTACTAATGACTGAGTTGACACAATATTAGGTGATGCAAATCATTTATGCGAGTTATTATCATAAAAACTGTACCTTTTTTGGCAAAGGTATCTTTTATAAACAGTCTGCTTGGCTAATTTTTCTAAGTGTGTCATTTAAGTTTTAATTCTTGTTAACATATACAATTGCCAACATAATAATAATAAAGGAAAATATAATGCCAGATAACAACCCACAACCAACGCTAGAAGTAAGCAATCCTGTGCAAGCAGCGAGCGAACTGTTTTATAAACCCAAAGCGGTGTTTGAGGCACTTAGTTTACGAGACAACTGGTCATGGGTTCCTTTTATTTTAGTTTCTATCATTTTGTTCATACCACCTTATTTGTATTTTGGCATAGTGGACTTTGATTGGTGGTTAGATGTCGCCATAATGCCTTCATTGTCTGATTTACCGCCATCACAAATTGAAAACATGCTTGCTCAGTACAATCCTGGAAATATGCAACTGACTATCGGGATAACCTCATCATTATCATTAATTGTTATTTATGCCATTAAAGCATTCTATTTTTCAATGGTCACCAGAAACGACGACAAAGGTGTGCAAGGGTTTACTGATTGGTACGGCGCCACATGGTGGATGGCTATGCCCATGTTAATAAATTCGTTATTATCATTAATATTATTAACTTTCCAAGGCTCTGGAACACAAATAGAGGGATCTTTATTAGCACCGCTATCACTCGCCTTTTTGTTTAGTGTTGATATGGCATCGCCTTGGTTTAGTTTGCTCTGTGATCTGCGCATTGACATCATTTGGTCAATTGGTCTAGCTTATATTTGCTTAAGATCATGGACTAACTTTAGCCAAACACGAGCAATGATTACGGCAATTTTTCCTGCTGCTTTTTTCTGGGCACTGTTAATTATTGGTGCATTAGTTGCGTAATATTAGGTGCACCTTAAAAGTCCATTGCAAGCCTAAAATATCATTTTCGTTTAGCCATAAAATAGCTTTTATTACTGTAAAATAAATCGCTCTGTTCAATGGGTGACCAGTTTGGTATGCCCAATAAGGGTAAAGGCAGCCATGGCCGTTGAGCCTCCATTAACTGATTTTTACAGATGTGTTCAAGCAACAAACTGTCGCATGTAGCGTATAAACAGCGCTTATCCTTTGATGCTGCTAACTGGGTCATTATACTATTCGATACTTCTATGACCGTGACTTTGGCCGTTAGGCCTATAAAAGGGTCGAGTAGCATTTCCCATAGCGCATGACCAAATATGACCGGTAGAATGCTCGAATGCCACTTCGTCGCATTATCTACAAATAAGGTTGTCCATTCATGTTCTTTGAGCTGCGCTTGCACTTCAAAGGAATTGGTAAACAAGACCAGACCACATTCATCAAAGTGAGTTAGTTTGTCTCGCACAGACGTTCGCTTTTTCGCATCCCCACTTATCTGAATTTGCTCTATGTGGCGTGTGTTAAAATACTGCTTAGTGTTGGGGAATTGAGACCATATTAAGCCATTAAAAAAGTCATGCCAGTTGCGCCTTGTCGGCACCTTGTTCAACTCATATATAATTTGTTCATAGTAACGACTATCATTTTCAAATTCTTTATAATCGGTAAACCAAATAGGTGGTCTATCATGTAAGCCTGTTATTATTTGGTTTAAGCAATCAGCATTATTTTGTAAGGTCGTTATTGACCGGCGGTTTATTGCTCCGGCTACGCTATCATCTATCACTTTTTCATTAAGGTCTTGTTGATGATACGAAGACTCAACATAGGCCGCTAATGTATCAAAAGGAGCCGATTTAGCTAAAGACTGTAAGGTCTCAATCGTATTAATTGAGTGCCTTGTCCTTGTGTCATTTTTTTGATCACTTATACTCATTTTTGAATTATGCACTCTTTCTTTTACAGACATGTGACACCATATTTTTAGATTTCATAGGATATAACAATGAACAAAAACCCGATATCGTTATCTACACCACTTAGCCATCTATTTAGCAAGCTTTCAAACACCACAGCACTGGCTACTCTAGCAGTCATTTTCGGCTCTATGACAGCCCTAACAGCTTGTTCAGTAAAAACAATAGAACAGGTCAGTACATCAAAAGTCGAAGCCTCTGGGGCTACTAATTTTGATACTGTTTATAACGCAATAAGCAAAGACCAACTAATTAACCATATAAAAGTGTTAGCCTCTGATGAGTTTGGCGGCCGCGCACCGGCAACTGCGGGCGAAAAACTCACCCTTGATTATGTAAGCGCTGAGCTCACGGCTGCCGGGTTTTCACCTGGTAATGGCGACAGCTTTTTGCAAAAGGTTGATTTAATGGAGATAAACGCAGATCCAGAAATGACCCTAAGCATGGGTAATCAAATATTTACATATAAGCAAGGCATGGTTGCAAGTTCTAAACGCGAAGTAAGCGAAATAAATGTAAATAATTCAGACATTGTCTTTTTAGGCTATGGTGTAAATGCACCTGAATATGACTGGAATGATTACGAAAAAGCCGACGTTAAAGGCAAGACCGTTATAGTATTGGTTAATGACCCGGGCTTCGCAAACACACAAG
>JBLHMY010000006.1:0-29789 GCA_047621065.1 Glaciecola sp.
GTGGGCGTTTCGAGATTGAACATAGACTTATGCTTAACCTCAGCTATTCTACTCAGCTTTTGGAAGGCTATGACACAGACATGAACTTGTTTATGTCTCGTCGCTCAGGTCAGCCAGTAACGAATACTGCTAACATGGACCGTAACCTAATCAGAAATAGTTTAGCCCCTGGCTTTACATCGGGTAATTTCTTAGCCTATATCCCAACTGCTGGTGATCCAAACGTAGTATACGACGGCGTGAGCGAAGCTGATTTGTTAGCTTCTATTGAAGCCGCTGGTTTGTCGCAGTTTGCTGGTGGTTTTGCACCTGAAAACTTTGCTGCAACACCGTATATCAATAGTGTTGATTTAGCCATAACTCAAGAAGTTCCTGGGTTTATGAAAGGTCATAAAGGATCGGTTTACTTTGTCTTTGAAAACGTTTTAAACTTCTTTGACAATGCAGCTGGCAAGGCATACGACAGTAGCTTTGGTACATTGAGATTGTATGACGTAGATTCAATCGATGCCCAAGGTCGTTATGTGATTGACCGTATCCAAGATGATAGCTTTGACTTTGACGCAGATAGTTCTATCTGGAAAGTAAAGATTGGTGTTCGATACACTTTTTAAGCTAACTAGTTAGAAAATAAAAACCGGCAAACATTGTTTGCCGGTTTTTTTTGTCTGAATTGTGCTGGCTAATACTTCGTTATCTATAAAGTTGAGCAGAAGCTTTAATAACAATAGGACACCTAAAGCAGCAATCAATCTTGCTAAATTAGGCAATGTTACCATCATGAGTTGCGCATCAAAGGAGAAAGTATAAGCTGCGATTGTCTAACTCGCGCAGTACGGTCTTCATTGCCATGCATTAGTAGTATGGGTGTTTTAGTTGTTGCCATCAAGGCGGCATAGCCACCGTATGACCTGCCAAATATGCACACTTTTGACTTATCTATGAGTCCTTTAGTAATAAAATGAGTGCTTGCATCGGTAATATCGTCTTGCATTTCTAGTCCCCACTTCTGCATTTGGGCTTGAGAAAATTCGTAACCGCAGCCAGCAGAGCCTCTAACGTTAGGCCTTACTACCGCATATCCTTTATTCGACATATAGGACACCCAAGGGTTAACGTCGTCTGAATCCTTTAATCTAGGTCCGCGTGGGGATGAATAACAGTGGGACAGGGCGCTTTCCCAAATTTAGACAGCGTAACTAAGGCCTCAATTTCTAAGCCATCGCGAGTTGTGCAGATAATCGTTTCATGTTCAGGTAATTTAACAAAACTTAGGTCGGGATAAGTTGAGAATAGGTAGTTGAGTTTATTTTGTTTGCGATTCCCTAATAGGTATTGTCCTGAAACAGAATCAGATTCTCTATACAAAACGTAAACCCATTGGTCTTTGCTAAAGCTGCGTATGAAATTAGTAGTGTTGGGTAAAACCTTGTCTAATGATTTGTGGAAAGCGTAATCTTCATCGTTAAAATAGTATCGTCCATAGGGCGAATGTTGGTCATACACGCCTATTGCTTCTTTGCTTACGGCTGAGTAACTTAAGTTGCCGGTAACGTCGTAGTTATTGTGTGCCAGTATTAGGCTTGTTTCTTTGGTGCTTAAGTCCATTTTATATAAAGCGCGTTTATCACCTTTATATTTGGTCAAATACAAAATATTAGGAGTTAGGCCAAAGCCTTCTGCGCTTATAGGTTTATCTTCAAATGCGGTGTAACTTAGCAGCTTTTCAAAGTCATCAGCTTGGCTTAGGCGATGCCAATAGGTAAGCTCACCGTTTTTAAAGTCACGCGAGCTGCCAATGCGCACTTGATGTTGTTTATCGGTATACCATCCCCCTAATATTGAGTTTGCCTTTTTATATTACCAGGTATTTATTGCAAAATGTTCTGAATATTGTGTCACGTTTTATTCCTCTTTAGCTAAGCTTTCAAAACGTAAGCCTTTTGCCATACGATTTTTAAAGCCTGGCCAATAGCTATGCTCAGCGGTGGCTTTGCCCTGATTATCTTTGGCCCATACACCATCATTAGCGTTAGGAATTAGGTCTATAAAAGTATTCATTTCGGGGTTTTTATTCAGGTGAATAGCCAACCAAGCCGTCACAAAGTGCTGTGATATGTTGTTCATGCGGGTGCTGTCCCACACCGCATCTGTATAATGATCGCTTAGGTATATTCCTAATGCCTCGCTATACACAAAAGATTCTTCAGGCGCTGGCATAGGTGCCCCAGCGCTATGGTTAGCATTATCGAAGGTTAATAACGAGCGAGTTACATTACGGGTCTTTTGCCATAATGCGCGCACGCCATTTTCGTAACCAGATACATCGTCTTGTGAGCCTGCGACAAACAGCATTGGTACACTTATTTGGTCTAAGGCACTTTGATCCCATACACCGTAATTCATTCCCCAAGGTGCAAAAGCTACTACTGTTTTTAAACGAGGGTCAACTTTAGTCGCTTGCTGGGGATTACTTTTGTGGATACCAAGCGTTCCATGCGGTCCACCGCCTGGTAATTCTAAGGCGTGTTGGGTCACGCCAGCGCCAGCCATAATAACAGCGCCATATCCACCCAACGAATAGCCAATTAAAGCGGTATTGTGAGTATCAACTAAATCAAATAAAAAGGACTCGCTGTCTTGCCCTAGCTTCTCTATTTGATTGAGCGTAAACAGCTGGTCCAAAGGCCGATTAACTACGGTGGAGCCAAATGCGCCTTGGTCGCGATAAGTGGAGTCGGTATGGTCAATAG
This sequence comes from Glaciecola sp., assembly GCA_047621065.1. Taxonomy (GTDB): domain Bacteria; phylum Pseudomonadota; class Gammaproteobacteria; order Enterobacterales; family Alteromonadaceae; genus Glaciecola. Next base: position 2,754 of record JBLHMY010000006.1, read on the forward strand.
ACACCACTACATATCCTTTAGAAGCTATATTTTCAGCTAAATGAGCCATTAAAAATCGATTTCCTGGATAACCATGCGATATTAACACCAAAGGAAAAGCTGGACTGTTTGTTAGGGGTAAGGCGTCTCTTACCGCTTTACCATGCAAGGTTACTTGCGTTTTTCCGTCTCGTATAAATGCATCTAGAGTGGTGTTTCCTTGGCTATCTGCCATAGCGGGATACCATACCTCTATGGTCAATTCCCTGGTGTAGCGCGGTAATGTTTCTGGCTTGCTTGCACGGGGATCAAGCTTAACAATATCTATCTGATTTTGGTGGCTAATATGTAGTGTGCGTACACCTAAGGTATAGTTGCCATAAGACGCCAAAGCTGGTGCGTCAGGGCGAATGTTATCAATGCGGTTTTGTGCATTTGCAATAGAAGAAAAATAATTACAAATAAGGAGCATTAAGACAGTGTTTACATATAGTTTTGACATAATTTAAACCCATGATCAGCATTATTGCGATAGCGTCATATTATACTATACCGCACAATAATGAGAAAAAAGTTAGGCGGTAATGATGTATTTAGTTTCATTGCTGGCGAGTCTATTCTAATTACCACTTTTTGAAATATGCTGCTGGGTTGTAATTTCAAGCATAGAAAATACTGCCCCATTTACAGTATTGGTTGACTTATTTGGCTTGTAAAATACTCTTTTAAAAAATTTAGCAATAGTCGGAGTTTTTTAGAGTTGGCCGTGCCAGGCGGAAATACAGCATACACATTTATGTCGTTAAGTGCGTAATCATCAAGTATAGTTTCTAGGGTGCCGGCCTTTATCTTTGGCCAGGCATCATATGTTGGAATTCGGGCTAAGCCATGTCCAGCTTCTACAAACGCGGTTCGCGCGGCTGCATTATTAGTGCTAATGCTACCTTTAGTGGCAATACTGAATGAACGGCTGCCCTTGCTTAAATTCATCACCCCTGAGGTTAACTTGTAAATTACCCATGCATGAGCACTTAACTCTGCAGGTTTAGTTGGGCGCCCATATTTAAGGAAATATTCAGGTGCGCCACAAAGGCATGTTTTAAGAGTGGCGAGCTTACTTGCTTGCAAACCAGAATCGGGCAGCGGTGCCCCACGGATTGCCACATCAATGCCGTCCTTCATAATATTAACAATTTCATCTGTTAGCATTACATCAAGTTCAATTTTAGGATATATTTTCTTAAACTCATTAAGGGCAGGAACAACAATTTGTAGCCCTACATTTACCGGGCAAGTAATTTTAAGTAATCCTATTGGTTCATTTTTGAAGTTTTCAATTTGCTGATTGGCTGCACCCGCTTGCTCTGCAATAACCCGGCAGCGCTCATAGTATCCCTGGCCGGCTTCGGTAAGATTAATAGAGCGCGTGGAACGATTAAGAAGCTTTACCTTAAGCTGGGTTTCAAGCTTTTTCAAATGATAACTCACCACCGCTCTAGATAAGCCTATATGCTTAGCTGCCGCGCTGAGGCTACCCTGCTCTATAACGTGAGCAAAAACGACCATACTCTTGAGCTGTTCAAATGAAACGTCCATAAACGATATCTACTCAGTAAAAATACATACTAACAACATTGTATCAATTATTGATACAATGTTGTTAGTTTTATTTGCATTGTTCATTTTGCTTAGTAGACCTATACTATATGCATCACAAATAAATACACTCACTCACTTCCACAGGGACAAATGATAATGACTAAAAGAATATTGATGGTGCTAACTTCACATGAGCAGCTTGGTGATACAGGCAAAAAAACTGGGTTTTGGGTTGAGGAGTTTGCTGCCCCGTATTATGCCTTTCTCGACGCGGGTGTTGTAATAACCTTAGCTACGCCACAAGGTGGAAAAGCACCAATTGATCCAACAAGCACACTGGCCGATTTTCAAACCTCAGCCACAGAACGTTTTGACAGCGACGTTGCCGCACAGGCCAAAATTGCTGCCACTGTAAAATTATCTTCAGTTAATGAAAGTGACTTTGATGGCGTATTCTATCCCGGTGGTCATGGCCCATTATGGGACCTTACCAACAATACAGATTCAATCAGCTTAATTGAAAGCTTTCTTGAGGCCAGTAAGCCTGTTGCAACAGTTTGTCATGCCGCTGCTGCCTTGCTAAATGTCAAACAAAGCTCGGGAGACTTTGCTATTAAAGGCAAAGCAGTAACGGGCTTCACCAACAGTGAAGAAGAAGCGGTACAGCTAACCAAGGTAGTGCCTTTCTTACTCGAAGATGAACTTATTAAACGAGGCGGCGACTACCAAAAAGCGCAAGATTGGGAGGCTTTTGTAGTGCAAGATGGTCTTATTATTAGCGGTCAAAATCCAGCAAGCTCAGCATTGGCTGCTGAAAAATTGCTGGCTCATCTTTCAGCTTAAACACTCTGTTAAGTATATATAGGAAAAAAATGTTAAATTTTAATTTTCAAAACCCAACACATATTTATTTTGGCGAAGGTCAAATTAAAGCGATTTCGAAACAAATCCCAATAAATTCAAGGGTACTGTTGGTTTACGGTGGTGGCTCAATTAAGGGTAACGGGGTATATCAGCAAGTAATTAATGCACTTGCTAAACATACCTTTTTTGAGTTTTCGGGTATAGAGCCAAACCCTACATATAAAACCTTGATGAAAGCGCAAGACGTAATTAAATCAGAAAAAATTGATTATTTACTGGCTGTTGGTGGTGGCTCTGTTGTTGATGGTGCCAAATTTATTGCAGCTGCTGCATTATTTGAGGGCGACGATCCTTGGAATATCTTAGCAAAACAGCAAACAGTAACAAAAGCATTGCCTATTGGCGCGGTATTAACACTACCTGCTACAGGCTCTGAAAGTAATGGCAACTCTGTAGTAACAAGAGATGGTAACAAGTTAGCCTTCGCAAGTCCGCTGGTTCGTCCCTTGTTTGCGGTGTTAGACCCTAGCGTGACTTTGTCTTTATCAGACCGTCAAATTAGCAATGGCGTGGTTGACGCATTTGTTCATACCATGGAGCAATACCTTACCTATAGTGTGAATGGCAAAGTGCAAGACCGTTTTAGTGAAGGTTTATTGCAAACCCTAATTGAAGAAGGGCCAAAAGCGTTAGCGCCGGCAACTAAAGACAACCTAGAAGTTAGAGCCAATATCATGTGGTCGGCAACCATGGCATTAAACGGTCTTATTGGGGCAGGTGTTCCACAAGATTGGACAACGCACATGATAGGACACGAACTAACCGGTACTTATGGCATTGACCATGCACGTACTTTATCTATTGTGTTACCCGCAGTTATGAAAGTTCGTAAAGAACAAAAACGTGAAAAATTATTGCAGTACGCAACGCGAGTTTGGCATATTACCCAAGGTGATGAAAACGCTCGTATTGACAAAGCAATTCAATTAACGGAACAGTTTTTTGCAAAAATGCAGGTACCAATAAGGTTATCTGAGGTAAATCTTGGGGCCACTGATATTGACTCACTAATTGCTACCTTGGAAAACCATGGTATGACAGCAATTAGCGAACACGGCGACATTACTTTAGATATTAGCCGCGAGATATTAAACCAAGCTTTATAAGTAGCGCTTGGCTGGCGTTATTAACTAGTGCTCCTTGAGCAATTAGGTTTGACCAGATATCACCTATGCTGCATGCGGCTACCACAAAAACTCGCAGTAGCCGCGACACTATAGATTAAACTTCACAGTTGTCGAACAGCGGCAAAGATCATACCGTTAGGTTGTCAATAGAATATGATTTTTGAGCCCTTCATACCTAAGCACAATCCTTGTTTGCAGCATAACAACTGGGTTTACGAGGACAAACCGCCCCTCTTGAACAAATAAGTCGCGCATCGGCTTTAATGCCCCTTTCAACCCAATTAATATTCAAAATTCGCGACACACTTGAAAGTTGATTTTTGATTGCCGTAGGAATTGGACTTTGGCCACCATTGTCTGCGCATGTCTTTTTTAAGTCTTCTGCCATTTGGTTAGCGTCTCCTCCTTGCGCTTCAATAGCAGGGTTTAAATCGATACCAGTGCAAAGTACATGGTTATTGTCTGCAAGGTCTTTTACGTTGGTCGATTCACAGCAGTATATTCGGGGTTTGTCTTCTACATTTAAAATAGAAATTTGTGCAGAAGTGCCGTCTGATGGTACGTCTATCCTTCTAAACACCGCCCAGTGCTGGCACGGATCTTCCACTATGCGCATATTTCCCCACGGCAAGGGAATGCCATTGCCCCGGTACACTGCTTTGAGTTTACCAGGCGCATAGGCATCAAAATAATGCCAATGTCGATAAGGAGAAACCGCAGTCATTCGGCGCATTGCCACCGAGGCCGATACGCCAAGTTGGTGGTGTACATCAATTTCGTAGCCGTGACGATCTAGCAACTGCCTGAACGGCACTTTTGGGCACAGCAAAGCCCCGGCAAAGAAACTAGACTCAAAGTCACGCCATGCATGCAGAATATCTTGCGCGTTTACGGTAGAAGACTGTTGAGCATTCATATGTCCTTCGGTATTGGCTTGGTTGATCGTATTGCCGGTTACTAATACACTTTTTAGACCATCGCGGTTATGCAATACGCTATGGCCAATATGCACAGCAATGTCATATTTTAAACGTTGGGGAAAGCTCTTTAATAAGGTATTTAAGTGAATGGAGCCGGGGGGATCGTAAAACGAGGTAACGACACTTCTTGAACTTACGCCAAGTTCGTCTTTGGTAGACCCGGGCATACGATCAAACCATTTAATTTGTAGGCCAAGGTTTTTGGCAATGTCGGTTAAGTCGTCCACTCTCAATGGCATACGCTTATGACCGACTTCTTCGGCTGCGCGTTCTAAGTCAGGAAAGTGATTTTGATGATGTTCTTGATGCGCGCGGATCAACAAGTGTGCAAATTGACGCCCGCTTATGCCGGTTTGTGACAGCATTTCCGGTATAGCAATTTGTAAAATTTCATTTGAAAATAGAAAGCTTGGTTCTAAGGCCATGCCACTTATACCGCCTCTGCTGCCTTTTACGGGAGTAATAGACTGTTCTTCGGGTACATCATCTAAAAACCAATCAACTTCTTTTTGAAACACAGTGGCAATGACTTCTAACATATCGTAACTGGGTACGCGTTTGCCACGCTCAATCATAGATAAATAGCTTACAGAAGGCGCTAGCTCGGCATTAACCCTTACGCAACGCGCTGATAAATCTTCCATTGTGAGGTTGTTTCGTTTACGCAAATTACGAATTTTTGTGCCTAACAAATGTGACTTTCGACTTAAGCTTTTACTATTTTTCATGCCTGTGTCCTTGTTTTATATAGTTAACAAACCGTGGTTAAAAGCGAAGGTAAAACTTTTTATTATGCGCTCACACTTTTGTAAAATTTACATTGTGAAATTTTAATTGTGAAATTATTTATTAATTTACACTATTATGCATCTCTAGCAAAGCAAAGGTTGTCAGCATTTAGATTGATAGCACTAAAACAAAGTAATCGTTATCAAAGTAAATCAGCTTTATATTTTCATTTGTCGTCAACCATAGAGGAATAAAAGATGAATATGCCAGCAGTAGAATACGGCCAAATCCATCAGGCTTTTTACAGTTTTATAAATGAAGAAGTATTGCCTCTGGTCACCACTAACCAAGCACCAAACAGCGTGTTTAATAAAGACACGTTTTGGGATGACTTTGAAAGCCTAGTAGCGCAGTTTGTCCCGCGTAATCAGGCACTATTGCAAATCCGCCATAGTCTCCAAACACAAATTGATGCATGGCACAAAACCAACAAAACACACACAGCACAAGAGTACCAAGATTTTTTGACAGATATTGGCTATTTAACGCCACCTCCTCAGGAAAATAATTATATTCGCTCACAAAACGTAGACAACGAAATTGCTCATATGGCCGGTCCTCAACTTGTTGTGCCGGTAACCAACGCCCGATTCGCACTTAATGCCGCTAACGCCAGATGGGGAAGTTTGTACGATGCCTTATATGGTACAGACGTCATTCCAACGACACCTAGCGAACAAGACAGCGGCTATGATGAAGTACGAGGTGCAGCGGTTATAGACTACGCGAAGCGCTTTCTTGACGAGCACGTTCCATTAGCCCAGGGCTCGCATAAAGACGTAAAGAGTTACGTAGTGTATTACCACCATTTAATGGCATTTTTTGATGACGGAACGCAAACCGGGCTACAAACCCCATGTCAGTTCGTTGGTCTTTGCGGTCATAAATGCGAACCCGATTCAATATTGCTCAAGCACAACGATTTGCATATTGAACTCGTAATAGACAGCAGCGGCAGCATCGGTAAAAACGACAAAGCGAACATTCAAGACGTTCGGTTAGAGTCGGCATTAACCAGCATTATTGATTTTGAGGATTCTGTTGCCACAGTAGACGCACAAGACAAAATTCATGCCTACCGCAACTGGCTAGGCTTAATGCAAGGTAACTTAAGTATAAGTTTCGTTAAAAATGGGCAATCACAAACGCGCACCCTAAACCCAGATGTTACCTTTACCGGCACTGACGGGGAAGATTATGCAGTACCCGGCAGAGCATTAATGCTCGTTCGCAACGTTGGCCACTTAATGGATACCGAGCTAATGCAAGACCAGCATGGCCACAACGTGCCAGAAGGCATAATGGATGCAGTTGTGACTTCAATGATTGGAATGCTCGATTTACAAAAACAAACCGGTATTCGTAATTCACGCAAAGGCAGTATTTATATTGTTAAACCCAAAATGCATGGGCCGGATGAAGTTGCGTTTACATGTGATTTATTTGCCGCAGTTGAGCAACTATTAGGGCTTGCTGCGAACACTATTAAACTGGGCATTATGGATGAAGAGAGACGCACAAGCGCCAATTTAGCTCAGTGCATAGAACAAGCAAAAGACCGCTTAGTATTCATCAACACAGGGTTTTTAGACCGCACGGGCGACGAAATACATACCAGTTTGCAAGCAGGCCCTTTTTTACCGAAAGGCAAAATTAAGCAACAACCTTGGATAAAGGCGTATGAGAGACGCAATGTGAATACGGGTATTGAGTGTGGTTTACTCAACAAAGCGCAAATTGGTAAAGGCATGTGGGCTATGCCCAATGAAATGCAGCAAATGATGCAGCAAAAAGTAGAGCATGTTCAGTCAGGGGCATCTACCGCGTGGGTTCCTTCTCCTACCGCAGCAACCCTGCACGTAATGCACTACCATCAGGTAAATGTGGCTGAGCTGCAGGCCAAAATGCTAAGCAACCAAGACAAGCAGCAAAGCCAGCTTACTGAACTGTTGAGCATTCCTTTACTACCCCAAGGGTTACGCTTAACAGACCATGAAATTACGCAAGAATTGGAAAATAACATTCAGGGTATTTTGGGTTATGTAAGCCGTTGGATACAGCTAGGCATTGGTTGCTCAACCGTGCCCGATATTAACAATGTAGGCCTAATGGAAGACCGCGCGACCCTGCGTATTTCAAGCCAGCTTATAGCTAATTGGCTAGAGCATAAGCTTTGTTCTGAAGACCAAGTTGATAAAATTTTACAAAGTATGGCGGTAATAGTTGATCAGCAAAACCAGAGCACCCCAGGCTACGTCGCCATGACCAATGATTTAGACAACAGTTTAGCTTACAACGCAGCACGTAGGCTTATTTTTGAAGGTAAAGAGCAGCCTAATGGCTACACCGAACCCTTACTGCATTACTACCGACTTTTAGCAAAAACGCAAAGCCACTAAAGCCAACAATTAAGACAAATTTATATTATACAAATTTAAGGAAGCACTATGAAAACTTACACCGAACAAACTATTGAGGCAGCTGGCAACATCGAGAAGCACGCGGGTTCATGGAATGCAATTAATCCTGAGAGCGTTGTTCGTATGCGCTTGCAAAATCGCTTTAAAACGGGCTTAGACATTGCTAACTATACCGCCGATATTATGCGTAACGATATGGACGGCTACGACAAAGACTCTAGCGCTTATACGCAATCTTTGGGCTGCTGGCATGGATTCATTGGCCAACAAAAGCTAATTTCAATCAAAAAGCATTTTGGTACAACCAAAGGGCGTTATTTATATCTTTCAGGCTGGATGGTAGCGGCAATGCGCTCTGAGTTTGGTCCCCTGCCAGACCAGTCTATGCACGAGAAAACCTCTGTGCCTGCTCTAATAGAAGAACTGTACACGTTCCTAAAGCAAGCAGATTCGCGCGAACTTAATCACCTTTTCAAAGCGCTAGATGCGGCTCGAGATTCAGGCGACGACGTAAAAGTTCGTAATATTGAAAAACAAATCGAAAATTTTGAAACCCACGTTGTGCCTATTATTGCCGACATAGACGCTGGGTTTGGTAATGAAGAAGCCACTTATTTATTAGCTAAAAAAATGATAGAAGCAGGAGCCTGTTGTATTCAAATTGAAAACCAAGTGTCTGACGCTAAACAATGTGGGCATCAAGACGGCAAAGTGACGGTTCCCCACGAGGACTTTTTAGCAAAAATCAATGCGGTTCGTTACGCCTTTTTAGAGCTTGGCGTGGAAAATGGCGTTATTGTTGCGCGCACCGATTCTTTAGGCGCTGGGTTAACACAAAAAATTCCAGTTTCGCAAGCCAGCGGTGATTTAGCTGAACAATACAATGCGTATATTGACGGCGTAGAGATTACTTCTATGGACGAGCTGGAAACTGGCGATTTAATTATAAAGCAGGGCGATAAAGTGCTTAAGCCAACGCGTTTAGCCAACGGCCTTATTAAGTTTAAGCCAAATACAGGGGAAGATCGCTGTGTTTTAGATTGCATAACGTCGCTACAAAACGGCGCTGATCTGCTGTGGATTGAAACTGAAAAGCCACATATTGGTCAAATAGCCAGCATGGTAAACCGTATTCGTGAAGTGGTGCCTAATGCTAAACTGGTTTATAACAATAGCCCATCATTTAACTGGACCCTTAACTTCCGCCAACAGGTATTTGATCAATGGGCTGATCAAGGCCGTGATATGACAGGATACCAGCGCGAACTTTTGATGGGTGCCAATTATGATACTTCAGAGCTTGCTTTGGTAGCCGATGAACAAATTCGTTGTTTCCAAAAAGAGTCTGCTGCGCAAGCCGGTATATTCCACCACTTAATCACCTTGCCTACGTATCATACCGCTGCGTTGTCGACCGACAACTTAGCCAAGGATTATTTTGGCGAACAAGGCATGCTTGCCTATGTGCAAGAAGTGCAGCGTCGTGAAATTAGACAAGGCCTAGATTGCGTAAAACATCAAGACATGTCAGGGTCGAACATTGGTGACGATCATAAGGAATACTTCTCGGGCAGCCAAGCACTCAAAGCTTCGGGAAAAGACAATACTATGAATCAGTTTTCATAGTAGCGGTTTAAATGAACTTCTAGTGAAGTGAAGTGAAATGGTGCTGAGCATAAACAACTTTGCACACAGTAAAAGGTAAGCGGTAACTCGCTTACCTTTTTTTTATTGTTAACGTTTATGATTTAGCGTGGCGTCTTCTCATTTGAATGTATTTCGAAGCTCGCTGTGAGCCATAACATATTATTTAGCGTAATGAATAACATATAAAAATAGACCCAAGAGTCAAAACTTATGAACAAATTTATTAAACTAATCGCTTCGCTATGTGCCTTCGTGGCTATAGGCTACGGAGTATATCAAGCCGGAGAGTTAGCCATGTCGGGCTCTCCAATTCTTGCATTAATCCCTGTAGGCGTACTGCTGTTCGGTATCGTCTTATATATCCGACTAAAAGACAAACAGGATTAGCTACATAAGCAAAGCTGGGTTAGTTTGCACAACGTACACTGCTAAGTAATTTAGCTTAGTTTTGACTTTCCGATGTTTTCTTGTAGCCATTGAGTAACACTTTGATGGTCACCGGTAAACAAGACCTTGTTTTTGCGCTTGTTTAATTGATACAAATACATGGGGTCGTAATAATCCACTGTAATTGCCCTTAGCCAATGTTTATGACTGGCAAAGCTGTCGCTGTGTTGGTGCTTAATAGCGGCGTTCATTAAGGCCAATATTTCATTTGTGCGCTGGCTGCCAAGGCGCCTTTGAACTCTTAAAAGGCTGTCAATAAGGTAGTCTGAAAAGGCTTGTGCAGCTCGCTCCTCATGGTTAGTATTCTCGCGGGCCTTATGATAAGCAACAGTTTCTTGATAGCGCTGAACCACGTATTCGTGCCATAGTTTTTCAATGCGCTCCTCTAGAGGTGAATCGATAACGACTACGCTACTGTTGGCCATTGCAACACTTAGTACTGGTGGCAGATGTATACCACCGATATTGCGGCTTTCATCTTCCAAAATAATTCGCGAATTAGGATTATTTTGACGTACCCGTAGAAGAGCTGAAATAAGGTTGTTTTCAAAATCAATTTGCGTGGGCTGCTCATTCAAAGGCCGGCCAAAGCTTGACCCTTTGTGGTTGGCATGGCCTTCTAAATCGACACTGTTATGCAATAGTTTAATAATGTCAGTTTTGCCCGTGCCGGTCATGCCCGATAGCAAAGTAAAAGGCGCAGTGGCGCATGTTTCGTCTAAATACTGCAGTGAAAACGTACGCATAGCCTTAAACCCACCATCTATACGAGGACACTCAATACCACGTTGTAACAGCCACTGTTGACTTAACTCAGAGCGCAAACCACCGCGAGCACAATACAAAACGGCATTTGGATGCTGCTCTAAAAACTGCTGCCATGCCTCTATTCTACTGTTTTTAGTGTGACCGTTTACAAGTTGGTGACCTAAGTCAATTGCTGCTTGTTGGCCTTTTTCTTTATAGCAAATACCAATGAGGTGGCGCTCTTCATCATTAATGAAGGGCAGGTTGACGGCGTATGGCAATGCGCCTTTTGCAAACTCTATTGCAGCACGCACATCAATCATAGGCGTTTGCTGTAACCCAAGCTCTATATATTGTGCGCGTGTTGACAGGCTGGTTTTTTTCAAGCGATTACCTCAATTGAGGGCAGGTTGCCCGCCGCACTTTGCAACATACCAATGGGCTTGTTATAGCAGCCCGAGTCGGTAAGTATAGCTATAACTTCGTTCACCGATTCGGCGGCAACGGCAATTAGCAAACCACCACTGGTTTGTGGATCGCACAGCAGGGCTTGCTGTTGAGCGTTAATCATTGAGACATGTTCACAAATACTGTCCCAGTTACGCTGACTGCCACCCGACACACAACCTTCGTTTATATACTGATAAACTGAATCATCTAGCAGTGGCACCGCGGCGCTGTTAATAGTCGCTTTTAGCTTACTGCCTTGACATATCTCAAGTAAATGCCCGAGCAATCCAAAACCGGTAACATCGGTCATTGCGTTAACACCACTTAGGCCGCCAAGCTGCATACCAATGGTATTTAGGCGCATCATGCTTTCAACGGCTAAACGGCTATGTTCGGGTTTTAGCTTACTTTGTTTTTCGGCCGTAGTGAGAATACCTACGCCTAGTGGTTTGGTCAAAAATAGTTGGTCACCGGGCTTGGCAGAACAGTTTTTCTTTAACTGAGTTAGTTTCACTCGTCCTGTCACCGCAAGGCCAAAGATAGGCTCGGGGGAGTCTATTGAATGGCCTCCGGCTAGCTGAATACCCGCTTCGCGGCAAGTGTGTCGTCCTCCATCTATAACCTGTTGGGCTATTTCGGGGCCCAGCGTTTTAGTTGGCCAACCTAATATGGCAATGGCCATCATGGGCGTACCGCCCATTGCATAAACATCGCTAATTGCGTTGGTGGCAGCAACTCTTCCAAATTCGAAGGGGTCGTCAACGATAGGCATAAAAAAATCTGTGGTGCTAATAATGCCACTGCCGTCGCCTAGGTCGTAAACGGCAGCATCGTCTTTGGTGGTATTGCCTACTAGTAAATTGGGATCGGGTAGCGGCACAAAGTCAGTTTTAAGAAACTTTTCCAACAGGTTTGGCGCAATTTTACAGCCGCATCCGGCGCCGTGGCTAAATTGAGTTAAACGTATTTTAGATGGCATGATCTACTGCTGTTAGAAAACAATAATATAGGATACTTTGTTTACCTATTAAGGTCATAATTTTTACTTATATTATTTACAAGAGCGTAAAGCGGGCAATAGATAAACGCAACTGTTGCTTGCGCTAACATAAAATGCATGTTGTATAGCTGTGCTACACTGTTTATTTTTTTGCACTCAAAACGCTTTATTATATTGGTGAGCTTATTATCGAATCTTCAGAAATAACGCTGAAAACAAAAATGTCATATGGGATAGGTGCCCTTGGTAAAGATCTCGCGTGTTCAATCATTTATATTTATTTGATGTTTTACTATACTGACGTGGCTGGATTATCGGCGGCGTTTGTAGGTACTTTGTTCTTAGTTGCTCGCATTGCAGACGCCGTTACCGATCCTCTCATGGGCATGGTTGTGGATAATACTCGAACGCGATTTGGTAAATTCCGTCCGTGGATTGTGATTGGGACCGTTGTTAATTCAATGCTACTAATTGCCGTGTTTTCTACCCATATGCTAAGCGGCACAGCACTGTATGTTTATGCTGGCGTAACCTATATATTATGGGGTGTTACCTACACCATAATGGACATTCCCTACTGGTCTATTATTCCTGCGTTATCTTCAAAAAGACCTGAGCGTGAACGGTTGGTGGTATGGCCAAGAATATTTGCCAGTTTTGCTTGGATGATAATGGGTGCCTATGGCTTATGGGCAATAGGCATTTTAGGTGATGGCGACCAGCAAGTAGGATTTTTATACTTGTCATTGGCTGTTGTAGTGTGTTTTGCTATTGGCAGCTTAGTCACTGTTTTAAATGTAAAAGAGCGCGCCCCAACCGCTGTTGACCATAGCAAACTTTCATTCAAAGACATAAAAACAATTGTGACATCTAACGACCAACTCAAAGCATTTATAGGCGTGGTCTTAACGTTTAATATTTCTCACCAACTGGTGGGTGGCTTTGCGATTTACTATTTTTCTTATGCTATTGGCGACCCTAGCCTGTTCCCAATGTTCATGTTGGTGTCAGGCATTGCAGAAATGGTGGGTGTGTTTGTGTTTCCTTACCTGTGCAGGCATTTGCCACGCTCAAGTATGTGGTTAATAGCCTGCGCCTTTCCGATGCTGTGTTGCTTTATTTTGTTTGTTAGTGGAATCATTTCGCCTCAAAGCGCCTTGCTTGTGGGACTGTCGGGTATTGTGCTTAAATTCGGTGTGGGTATTGCAAATGGTCTGTCTATTGTCATGCTAGCGGATATTGTTGACTATGGTGAAGTGAAAACCGGCTTTAGGAGCGAGAGTATCATTTTCTCGGTTATTGCTATGCTGGTTAAATTTGCCGGTGCTTTTTCGGGTTTCATTATTGGTATGGGCTTAACGCTGTCGGGGTATGTGCCAAATGAAGTACAGTCTGCAGACACTGTTTTTGGACTTAAAATAGTCATGTTGCTTATACCTACGCTGTTTGTATTATCAAGCGTGCTTATTTATCTCAAGTACTACAAACTAAATGGTGATTACTATTATACCGTGCTGGGGATAAATCCTAATAAATAATTGGTGAAGGTATACACCTTAACCATAGTGCAAACTAATTGAAGTGAATGTTACTATTGTTGGTCGTCAGAATTTTGGTTGTCGACGCCTAAAATGTTTTCATTTTTGAAAATTTGACCATCGCCCCGCTGTTGCGCTTCAAATAACAATTTGTCGGCCATTTCGAAAAGTTGTTCACAAGCACCACCGCCGGCAGGAGCAGCAACTGCTTGACTAATAGTGCAGGTAATTTGCGGACTATTTGCTTGTTGGCTAGCAATAAAATTAGGGTTGTTGAAGCGATTCATAATTTCTTCAGACTTCATGCTAGCGCCCTTATTACTGCAGTCACACAATAATAAGGCAAAAACGTCGTTGCCTAACGAGGCTAAAAAGTCACCGGGGCGCCCGCCAATGGGAGATAAGTCTTGGGCTATAGCCGCGGTTAAGCGATAGTATTCATCTTCACTATGAGCGAGTCTAAACTTGGGCATGTTGTTTATGCGTATTAGCAACAACGACAAATGATGCCAGTAGCGAGCGCATCTAGACCATTCTTGTTTTAATACTTCTTTAAACTTGCTAGCGTTAGGTAAGTGGGTAAGTGGGTCTATAAATATTAACGATTCTAGTCTTTTAGTTTTGCGGTACACTCTTATGTGGCGGTTAATTTTTGCTACTAGTTCGGCTATTATAGGGGGCTTAGTAATGAAATCTGCGCCGCCAATTTCAAAGGCTTGAGATTTAATAGTAGGGCCGCTTAACGCCGATATGAAAATAATGGGAATGTCGCGGGTGAACTGATTTTCTTTAATACGGTCACCCAGCGAAAGGCCGTCTTCATTAGGCATCATAATGTCTAAAATGATTGCATCGGGTAATGGTGTTCTGTTAATTAAATCCCATGCTTGCTTAGACGATTTTGCGAAGACCATTGTAAAATGTTTTGCTAAACCGTTTGCATACAGTTTTAGCTCAATTTCGTTGTCATCGACCACCATTACTCGGTAGGGTATGGGCTGCTCAAATTCTTTTATGGGTAGTTGCTTGATTTCCATATGTTCTATCACCTTGCTCCATTTGCAGTAATACTCGCAGTTTTATGCTTAAAAAGTACTGAAGTGCATGTTAGTTATAGCATGCTTGGAAACTATTACAATTAGCAAAACATCTATTTATTAACTAAGTCTAGTATTTTGTATTAATGCTATGATACAAAAGTATGAAATTGTTATTTCGTTTAGGCTAATTGGCAGATATACTCGCGAGCTTAAATGCGCTCGCGCTAATCTGGTTAAGCATTCATACTTACCATCTCGACAGGTTACTCTTTTACAATGCAAAAAAAGTCTACTGAACACAACTCGCCGTTATGGGCACCAACTGAAAATTGGTCTCTTGCTGATGCTGAACGCACTTATGGTGTGTCAAGTTGGGGCGGCGGCTATTTCAAAATTGGCGAGAATGGAAATGTGCATGTTATTCCTGATCATAAACAAGCAGAGATGCAGATAGACTTTGGTGCTTTGCTGCAAGAAATTAATGATGAAAAAATCCAATTCCCAGTGGTGGTGCGTTTCCACGACGTGCTACGATCACAAGTCGTTAGTTTAAATAAAGCTTTTAATGACGTAATAAAAGAAGCGAATTACAAAGGTAATTATAACGGCGTTTACCCTATTAAAGTGAATCAAATACGCGAAGTGGTAGAAGAAATTGTAGATGCGGGTGCTCCTTATGACTTTGGTCTTGAAGCCGGTTCAAAGCCTGAATTACTAGCGGTGCTTGCTTACAATACAAATGCTAACTCACTCACTATTTTAAACGGGTACAAAGACGAAGAGTTTATAAAACTCGCTTTACTGGGCCGAAAGCTGGGCCGTAAAGTGGTTATAGTGGTTGAGAAATTTAGCGAACTAGCCATGATTGTTAAGTTGAGCAAAGAGCTCGACATAGAGCCTATTATTGGTCTTCGTAGCAAAATGCGCAGCAAAGGACAGGGACGCTGGGAGGGGTCTAGTGGCGATAGAGCTAAATTTGGCTTAACTATTTCGGAATTGATCAAAGGCGCTCGCTATTTAGAATCTGAAGGAATGGGACACACACTAAAATTATTGCATTTTCACATTGGTAGCCAATTACCCGATATACGCGCTATAAAAGATGCGGTAAACGAAAGCGCTCGTATTTATGCCGAGTTGCACAAGCTGGGGTTTGAACTGGAATATGTAGATGTAGGCGGCGGTTTGGGAATAGACTACGACGGCAGTCAGTCTACTAACGATTCGTCGCGCAACTATAGTTTGCGCGAATACGTTGCCGACGTTGTATACGGCCTGCGTGAAATGTGTGATTTAGAAGGCGTGCCGCACCCGCATATTGTATCTGAAAGTGGCCGAGCAATTACCGCCCACCATAGCTGCGTAATAACCGAAGTGGTAGGCGAAATTAGGCCTGAAGGCATAGACCTAGATACAACGGCCACAGAAAACGAGCACGTATTGCTAAAAAATATGCGAGAGTTACATTTGTCACTGCCAAAAAGTGCTAACTACCAGGAAGTTTTTAACGACGCTTCTCGGTGGAAAGAGCAAGGCTCGCAAGCTTTCAATTTACGCGTAATAGGAATGGAAGAACTGGGCAAAATAGAGACCTTATATTGGCAAATATTACGTATTTTACATGCTTATTATAAGCATGCCGATTTTGTACCAGAAGACCTGCAGGGCCTTGACTATTCTTTGTCTTCACAGTACTTATGCAATTTTTCTATTTTTCAATCAGCAGTAGATAGCTGGGCAATTGATCAATTGCTACCGGTTGTACCATTAACAGGCTTAAATAGGAAGCCCGTGAAACACTGCTCACTAGTAGATATTACCTGCGACAGCGACGGCAAAATAGACCGTTTTGTAGTAGACCATGCTATTAGCAATGTGCTACCAATGCCTGAATTGAAAAAGGACGAAAAATGCTACTTAGGCATATTCCTTACTGGCGCATATCAAGATGTAATGGGCGATATGCATAACTTGTTTGGCCGCTTAAACGAAGTACACGTATTTAGCCATGACGACGACCCTGAAGACTTCTATATTGAAGAAGTTATTAAAGGCTCTACCGTTGACCAAGTATTATCTATTATGCAATATCACCCAACTGCCATGGCAATTGATGTGAAAAAAATCATAGATAAGCAAGTTTCGGCAGGAACTATTAAGCCACGTGAAGGTGTAAAGTGGTCCGATTTTTATGAAGATTGTTTAGCTGGTTATACATATTTACAAACACAAAAATAGGTTTTCAGCACAAACATATAATAGCAAGGTCATAACATTTATGTCCAGCATGCCGTAAAAAGCATGCTGGACGTTTTTATATTGTTTACAATGAGGCGTTTTGGTTTAAACCACTATTGTCACTAAAGTGGACGCGGTTTCTGCCCTGTCGTTTTGCTTCAAATAGGGCATTTTCTGCATATTTTAAAAGTTCCTTCGGCTTGACTTCGGTAAACGGCATTAGGTTAGTCACTCCTATGCTAATGGTGACGCATTTTAATGTAGTGAGTTTACTTGTTGCATGAGGAATGCGTCTGGTTTGGATTGCTTGCTGTAGTTTATTGGCAAAAGCGACAGCCCCTTTTAAGTCTATATTAGGCAGAATAATTGCGAACTTCTCACCGGCATAACGTGCCATTAAATCGCCTTTTCGGTTAACCAATGCACCTGCAATGTCTGCAATGTTGGCCAAACAATTGTCGCCCGCTATGTAGCCGTATTTTTCATTGTACTGTTTAAAGTAGTCTATATCGAACATAAGCACGCATAAGGGGGAGTGATTACGATGCGACCTACCAATTTCTGCTTCAATCGTTTCGTCAAAGTAGCGTCTGTTAAATGTTCCTGTTAGGCCATCGCGACGGCTGATGTCTTGCAGCCGTTGTTCAACTTGTTTGCGTTTTTCAAGTTCTTGTTGATGCTGTAAGCCAAGCAAAATAGATTTTTTAAAAGCATTACTTATGTTACGGACCAGTACCAGTACCGCAAAAGAATAAAACCCCATTATGAGCATTGTCATCATGCCGCTCTCACCGCCATGAACGACTAAAAAGTAACTAGGAATTAGCATAATAGGCACTAAAAAGCTCAGCACCGCATAAACACTCGCACTATATACCATTACCGTGATTGCGCTTAAGCCAACAATAAATAAACCAACCGCCATTGCGTATTCGGGTTGTTCAAAGGGGGTAAAGTTAACCAAGCCTATGCCATAGACACTGCCCATAATTGCAGAGCATCCTGCCCACGCATGCAGCCAAAGATGGCGGGTTTCGCTACTATAATATTTGGTATAAGCCGCATATAAAAATAGCCTAACACATGATACTAAGGTAACAATACAAAACCAAACAGTGAGTTCAGTTAAATTAGCGACGCTAGCCAGCCAAAAAAGAATCAGTAAACTAGCTATTGCATGAACAAGAGCAACATTGAGAGTGTGACCAAACAACTGCTTGAGGATGTTCTGGTTGGTTTGCTGCGCAATACTAAGAGCAGTCTTGCTGTTTGCGGTCGCATGGTTGAATGTGTTGGTTTGCATTTACACAAAATCCTCGCTGAAAACTGGGGTATTGAAAAACAATATTGTTTGCAAGGAAATATCATACTATTGATAAACATATAATTAGTGTGGATATTGGCACTTAAGATCTAATTTTTATACGCAACAATATTTATGCTTTCATCATAGTAGAAAACACCGTAGCGCTTAGTTTTTTTTCTGAGTATCATAATTAATAACCGCTTGCTCCCAAAACTTAGCGCTGACTGTGTTTATCATATTACTCTCTGCATTCATTAATATTGCAATGCCTGTTTCTAGGCTAGGCGAAAAAGCGACATCGGCTCTGTAACCTTGTACCCAACCACCATGATAATTTACTTTTATACCTTTGAAGTTATATACACGCCAGCCTAAGCCATAATGTGCCGTTATAAGATGTTTTCGCCATTCTCTGCGACGAAGCTCACTTTTAGTTTGTACGCGCGGCTGTGTCATTTGTTGTATCATCGTAGCGGTAACAACTTCAGGGTATTCCAACAGCATGGCCCGCAACCAAATTTCCATATCCTTAATACTGGCATTAATGCCAGCGGCTGGTGCAAAGCGATAATAAGAGTCTTTTACGCGCACCTTTCGCCACTTATTCCTAGCAATAGCCGCATGTGGTTTAGCCCAGTTGCCAGATTTTTCAAGTGCAGTACGCCCAACAGAAGATTTCATTTTAAGCGGCGTAAATAAGAAATTAGAAAGCTCTTGTGAATAAGATGAATTTTGCGTTTGATAATACTCTTCTAAAATGCCAAAAAGTGCATTTTGGTAGGTATAACAATATCCTGGCTTACAAATACTGTCTAACTTGCTAAGCGCATTGAGTATTCTTGGGCGTTTGTAATTAGCTTCTATTAAGTTGTCGTAGGCATTGGGCATAAATCCTGCCGACTGCCCGATAACATGGCGCAGTAATATGGGCTTGTCTATATAATTATCTAATGTATAGGTAGGAGTAAGCTGCGACAGTGGAGATTGCCAATCGAGGATGTTTTTGCTGGTTTGTTTGGCAACAAGCGTAGCGGTGAATGTTTTTGATACCGAGGCTAACCTAAACTTAGTGTCTTGATTAATAGGCGTGCCGCCACTCTCGGTCAATCCGTAATATTTAAATTGGGCGGGCTGTCCTTTTTTAACCACAACAATTGCAAATCCCGGAATGTTGAATTTTTTAGCTTGGGCGGCAACAGAGTTTACATAATTCTCAACCCATTCATTTTCATTTGTTTGTGCCAATATGTTTGAGGCAAACGTAAGCATGCCTAAAAATAAGGGCAACAGATACACATGGCATGAGCGCCGATTTACCAAAAAGTGGGTACTTCTAAAAATATGTAAGGTCATAATACAACTATTCATTACTGTGCCTGTCACGCGTGCATTTTATATTAGTACTAATTCCATTGGTCTGGCAGATTAAATATAAGTTCCGAAAACAACGTGTTTTTATTTTAGGTTGGGGTACTATTTGGGCAAGTTTAACATTTATTAGGCAAACATGTTAACACCACATATGTGTGAACAAGCACGATTATCTCGCGACCCTCGTTTCGATGGGCTGTTTTTTATTTTGGTGAAAACAACTAAGATATTTTGCCGTAATATATGCAAAGTCCGCATGCCGCTTGAAAAGAACGTAGAATATAGCGCCAGTGCGCAACAAGCCTTAAACCAAGGATACAGACCTTGTCTTAAATGCAGGCCCGACAGTGCGCCTAACTCTTGTGCTTGGCAAGGTGTAAATACTACCGTCAACCGCGCCGTTAAAATGCTTACACAGCGCCTTGACGCAAACATAGAATCGATTGCAGCTAGTTTGGGTATTTCCCCGCGCTATTTAAATAAGCTGTTTCAAGAAAATATGCAAATTTCGGCAAAGCGGTATCGAATTTATCAGCAAGTGCTTATGGCCAAGCAGCTATTGCAACAAACTCAACTGTCGGTTGAAAAAGTAGCCGAATCGGTGGGTTTTGCTAGCGCTCGTCAATTGCAGCAGCATATTAAAACTTATTTGCGCCTAACGCCATCACAGTTGCGCAAAGATGCTAAAAAAAATCTATTTACACAAGGCACTAAAGGTAGTGTAAAGCCCATGCAATTATCTGAAAACGTGACGATATTGTTAGCCTATCGTCCACCGTATAATTGGCAACAGGTTAGAGATTTTTTTGTCAAACGCCAAATACAGGGTAATGAGTTAGTGTATGAAAATGGCTTAACCAAAATACTTTCAATTGCACCTAAGCAAAATGGCAACGACAGTCCGCCAAATTGTGTTTCAGTTAAAGTTGATATTACTCATGTGCCTGCGCAAAATGGATTTCACTTATCATTTAATGCCGCGTATTCCCTTCACACTCTTGCTATTATTAGTATTGTGCGGCGTATGCTCGATTTAGACGCTAGTCCGCAATTGATTGAGCGCGCTCTTAAACGCGCAGGTTTACCCAATAGCGATTTGGTGGCTGGGCTTCGAATTCCTGGTGTTGCTAGCGAGTTTGAAGCTGGTTGCCGGGCTGTACTAGGTCAACAAGTGTCGGTCGCTGCGGCCGTGAATAAAGTAAACCAACTGCATGCGTATTTCGCGCAATATAACAAAGCTGACAACTTGGAAATAGGATTTCCTTTTCCCAATGAGATTGCCAACAATGATTTGTTGTTTTTAAAAGTGCCCAAAGCTAGGCGTCAAACCTTAATAGAGTTAGCAAAGTTTTATAATCGACGCGAGTTGCCGCAGCAGGTTCAAGAAGCGAGGTGTGAAAATATGTCAGCAAATTTTGATGCCATTGATGCTTTAAAAAGTCCAGCTGCGCTTATCGATATCAAAGGTATTGGTCCATGGACTGTTAATTACATTGCGCTGCGAGCGATTGGAGAAAGTGATATTTGGCTAAACACCGACTTGGTGATTAAAAAACAAGTGGCTAAGCAAAGTGAAAAAGGCCACACAATAAAAAGTCAACTAGCGGCGCCTTGGCGCAGTTATTTAACTTTAAATTTGTGGTGTTTAGCATAATGGATAAATTTATTGCCATACCTGAATCAAACAAGCCTAATAAGGTGCCGGTGTTTCAACAAACGCAAAGTACAGGCCTTACCTATTATGTTAGTCAAATACATACTCCACAAGGCTATATTCGGATGGTTGCTATGAACACCGCAATTATTCAAATTAAGTTTTATGAAGACAGTATTACTGAAAATCAAAATAGTATTAGTGAACTTGCAAAAGCGCAAATGCAAGAATATATTACCGGTCATTTGACGCAATTTGATTTACCGTTGGCACCCAAAGGTACCTATTTTCAGCGTTTAGTTTGGCAGCAACTGCTTAATGTTGCGTATGGTAAAACCGCTAGTTATTTAGATATAGCCACCGCTATTAACAATCCCAAGGCATGCCGAGCCGTAGGGGCGGCAAATGGCAAAAACCCTATTGCTATTGTGATACCATGCCACCGAATAATAGGCGCAAACGGCAGCTTAACCGGCTACGCAGGAGGCTTAGCCCGAAAATCATTTTTGCTTAGTTTAGAAAGCTAAGCGCTTAAAAAATTACTCCTTAGCAAGTTAACCAAAGAGACACACTATTGAGAATACAAGACTTCGCTGCGTTATTATTGTTAGGCGCTATTTGGGGCTCTTCATTCATGCTAATTAAATGGGCGGCGCCCGAGTTTGGCATATTTGCCTTAGTAGAAGTGCGTGCTATTGGCGCAACATTATTACTTCTTCCCTTCGTTTTTTTAAAACGCCAACAAAAAGATCTATTCCTATATTGGCGACAGTTGCTGGTAGTAGGCTTACTCAATACTGCTATTCCATTTTGTTTATTCAACTATAGTTTATTGCACATTGAAGCCGGTTTGGCGGCTATTTTAAACGGCACAGCGCCTATGTTTGGCATGTTAGTAGCATATTTATATTTAAAGGAAAAAATTAGTCCGGTGGGCTTGATAGGTATGTTACTCGGTTTTGCTGGTGTAGTGCTTATTAGCTATGAACAAACCACTGGTGCAAACACAAGCATGTTGCCGGTGGCAGCAATATTACTAGCAACACTTTGCTATGGCGCAGTGGCTAGCTATTTGAAACACAAGTTAAGTCACGTAAAACCCTTCGCTATAGCCGCGGGAAGTCAGTTTTTCGCGTCGTTGGTGTTATTACCGTTTGCACTTATGAACTTACCCGAAGTAATGCCAAGTTCACGAGCAATCGCAAGCGCACTAGTGTTAGCATTTGTTTGTACAGGCTTAGCGTATATACTGTACTTTAATCTAATCGCCAAGGTAGGCGTGTCGCGAGCGCTCACTGTGGGGTATTTAGTCCCCTTGTTTGGGGTACTGTGGGGCTATATTGTATTGAATGAAAGCTTAACGCCAAGCGAGCTTGTTGGCGGCGGATTAGTGCTGCTAGGCGTAATGTTGGCAACCAATATATTGTCACGGTTTAAGCGCAAAACAGCCATAGTTGTTCCTAAATGACTGGCTATACTTATTATGTGTAAATTATACTAACAGCAGAGCTAGTTTTTTGTACTATTTGCGCTTTACATTTTATGAGGAAAAACAATGACATTGTCGGTTATCATATTGGCTGCAGGGAAAGGAACTAGAATGAAATCTAACTTACCTAAAGTGCTGCATAAAATTGCGCACAAACCTATGGTTGAGCATATTATCGATAACGTATACGCATTGGGCTGCGACAACATCAACCTTGTTTATGGTCACGGAGGCGATTTACTAAAAAGTGAGCTGTCTCATCATAAAGTCAATTGGTGTTTGCAAGCGCAGCAGTTGGGTACCGGACATGCTGTAATGCAAGCCATCGATAACGTAAAAGATAGCGACGATGTGTTAATAGTGGTTGGCGACGCCCCACTTATTTCGTCTGCCACGTTAAGTAATTTAGTTACGGCAAAAAAAGACGCCGATTTGGCGCTATTAACCGTAAACCTAGACGATCCTACAGGTATGGGGCGTATTGTCCGAGATGCGCATAATAATGCCAATATAACCGCCATAGTCGAGCATAAAGATGCTACCGACGAACAGCGCCTCATCCAAGAAATTAACACCGGCATGATGATCATGAAAGGCTGCGATTTAAAACGCTGGTTGGCGAATTTGTCGAGTGATAATTCACAAAATGAATACTACCTTACCGACGTTATTGAAATGGCCGCCAAAGAGGGTAAACGAATTACCTCAGCACAACCACAGTGGCACCGAGAAGTTGAAGGCGTAAATAACCGTGCGCAACTTGCATCATTAGAGCGCGCTTATCAACTAAGGCAAGCCAATGAATTAATGATGCAAGGGGTGTCTTTAGCCGATCCTAGTCGTATTGATATACGCGGCAATCTTACCGTTGGCGAAGACGTATTTATTGATATAAACGCAATTTTTGAAGGTGAAGTCAGTATTGGTAACAATGTTCGCATTGGTGCCAACTGTATATTGAAAAATAGCCACATAGGCGACAATACAAACATTGAAGCGTATTCGTTACTTGAAAACGCCACGGTAGCAAACGAGTGTAATGTAGGCCCATATGCACGTTTGCGTCCTGGTGCCGATTTACATCAAGGCGCTAAAGTAGGCAACTTCGTAGAAATTAAAAAAGCGATAATTGGTAAAGGCTCAAAAGTAAGTCATTTGAGTTATATTGGTGATGCAATTATAGGGCAAAACGCCAACATTGGCGCGGGTACAATTACATGTAACTATGATGGCGTGAAAAAATCAATTACGCAAATAGGCGACGGTGCTTTTATTGGGTCAAACTCTTCATTAGTTGCGCCCGTTACCATAAGCGATGGTGCTACAATAGGCGCAGGCAGTACCATTACTAAAACTGTAGACAACGACCAGTTAGCCATTGCCCGCAGTAAACAAAAGAATATTTCAGGTTGGCAAAAGCCAACTAAATAAAGCTAAGGAACACGAACACTATGTGTGGAATAGTTGGAGCAGTTGCCGAGCGCAACGTAGTACAAATTTTATTGGAAGGTTTAAAGCGCCTTGAATACCGCGGTTATGATTCAGCCGGTGTTGCCTTAGTAAACACAAGTAACAACAAATTGTCGATAGTTCGTCGCACCGGTAAAGTAATAGAACTCGCCAACGCCATTGACGAGAAAAATGGCTTAGGTACTACCGGTATTGCTCACACACGTTGGGCTACCCATGGCGGTGTAACCGAAGCAAACGCCCACCCACACGCCAGCGAAGAGCGCTTTGCTGTTGTACACAACGGTATTATTGAAAATCACAAAAGCCTGCGAGAAAAGCTGATTGGGCAAGGCTTCACCTTTGCATCCGACACCGACACTGAAACCATAGCGCATAGTATTGCGTTGCACATGCAAACCAGCAACGATTTATTAAGTGCCGTGCAAGCCGCGGTAAAAACCTTCGAAGGTGCTTATGGCACGGTAGTAATGGACAAAACTACACCATACAAATTAGTGGTTGCACGCTCAGGTAGCCCTTTGGTTATAGGCTTAGGTATTGGAGAGAATTTCTTAGCTTCAGATCAAATGGCACTGTTACCTGTTACCCGCCGATTCATATTCTTAGAAGAGGGCGATGTTGCTGAAATTACCCGTACTAGCGTAACCATTATCGATAGCAAGGGTAATAAAGTGGAGCGCGAAATTGTAGACAGCACTGTAGAGCATGATGCAGGAGACAAAGCTGGATATCGCCACTACATGTTAAAAGAAATACACGAGCAGCCTCATGTGTTACGAAATGCACTTAAAGACAGAATAAGCAGTGAAGGTTTAGCTCCAAATATATTTGGGGCGGGCGCTGATGAAATATTCAAACAAACAAATTATGTCAAAATTATTGCCTGTGGCACCAGTTATCACGCTGGCGTGACGGCAAAATATTGGCTAGAGCAATATGCAAACGTGCAGTGCGATGTTGAAATAGCATCTGAATTTAGATATCGCCGTTCATTTGTGCCCGCCAAAAGCTTGTTAATTACTATTTCCCAGTCGGGCGAAACTGCCGATACATTAGCAGGGCTAAAACTGGCTAAAGAAATAGGTTATATGTCGAGCTTAAGTATATGTAACGTAAACGGTTCATCGTTAGTTAGAGAATCGGAATTGAGCTTTTTAACCCGCGCCGGCGCTGAAATTGGCGTTGCTTCTACCAAGGCGTTCACTACCCAGTTAGCCGCTTTGCTAATGCTAGTGTTGAGCATAGGTAAGCATAAAAATATGGCAGCTTCGGTGTCAACCAATATAGTAAATGCTCTTGTTAGCTTGCCTGCAAAGCTAGAAGAAACTCTGGGCCTAGCCAATGAGATTGAAAACCTAGCTGAAGAATTCTCAGACAAACAGCACAGTTTATTCTTAGGCCGCGGCGATCAATACCCAATTGCTATGGAAGGAGCTCTTAAGCTCAAAGAAATCTCTTATATTCATGCTGAAGCATACGCATCGGGCGAGCTCAAACATGGCCCATTGGCACTAATTGACGCCCACATGCCGGTAATAGTGGTCGCACCCAACAACGAGCTATTAGAAAAGCTCAAATCGAACGTAGAAGAAGTACGTGCTCGTGGCGGAATAATGTATGTATTCGCCGACAAAGATGCGCATTTTGAAAGTGATGAAACCATGCGCGTAGTGCAAGTTCCACACTGTATGGAGTCGGTTGCTCCTATCGTGTATACCATTCCGCTGCAGCTGTTGTCTTACTATGTTGCATTAATTAAAGGGACCGATGTAGATCAGCCTAGGAACTTGGCGAAGTCGGTAACAGTGGAGTAACCTTAGTTATATAAACTGTGAGGTTTGTAGGCTGACAATAAAGTGTCATACTTTACAAAAAAGTATCATACTATTTTTGGTGATTGATATACTGCGAACGGCTCTTCAGAGCCTAAAGCCGACATAGCGAGTTCAGATTTTTGCTCAAATTAACGTAGCTTTTTTAATCTTAAAAATCCAATGAGTGACAGACGGGTTTGGGCAGTTAGGAGACGTAGCTGTTTTCGAGGATTTAGTCTCCTTAGAGCGATCAGTTGTCATTGGGGATATTCGGTTTCTGATAGGGCTATGCTCTGTAGCGGACATTAACGCTTCAATAAGCGGAAAATTATAGTTGGCTAAAATGTTTGAGGCACGAAAAATAGCCAACGGTAATTTTTCCGTTTGATTGCCTTGTTATATGTAAACTTCTCTAGGGCGCACCTGCTTCAATTGATGCATTTTCATTGGCCGCTATTTTTCTGTAAAAACTGATAACTAAACCAATAATAAAAAAGTAGAAAACATACTTTAACCAGTAAGGAAAAGCATCAGGATTCATTAATAGTGATGCAAAAACTATAATTTGAAGACCATGCCAAATAAATGATCGCTTGATTGATTGAGATGATTCCAAAGTGACTCTCCTTGCCTTTACATATAACGCTTATTAGTGCGACCTTACAAGCTATACTTACCTTGCAAGGTAGGAGAAAGCTATGTAACGACGCACTAGTAAATATCAAAAAAATATTATCTAAATCATACACTAGTGGAGTCAAAACGGAATCACATTTGGAGAAGAATGTTGACCATCAGCCAATTTGGGGAATTCCAAAGCTGCGGCGAGTGATTGAGATAACAGATTTTGACAGCGGTGCTCCTATTGTTCACAAAATCGAACTATACAAAACGGATCGTATAGATTACTACGACGTATATGTGGATGGTGCAATTTGGAAAAAGCGAATTGGATGGAGCCATGCCAAGAACGAAAAAAATGCACATTTAAGAAAGCAAATGTC
>JBLHMY010000007.1:0-28420 GCA_047621065.1 Glaciecola sp.
TGTTAGTAGAGGGTCCTTCTAGCAATATAAAAATTACAAAACCCAGTGACTTGGCCTTAGCCACATTTTATTTAGGCGCAATAAATCAAAATAACAAATAAACAGGAGTGTTTGCCTAAGCAAGCAAACAAATACCCTATTAAGGACAAGAAGCAATGATACGAATAGGACATGGTTACGATGTACATAAATTTGGCGGCAAGGGCCCCGTAACTTTATGCGGTGAAAAAATTGACCATGCCCATGGGCTAATAGCCCACTCCGACGGCGACGTGGCTATTCATGCACTTTGTGATGCACTGCTAGGTGCCCTAGCACTTGGCGATATAGGTAAACATTTTCCTGACACTAGCGATAAATTTAAAGGTGCCGACTCTATGCAATTGCTCACACATGTTTACTCACTCATTAATGAAAAGGGCTACATATTAGGTAATGCCGACATTACGATTGCGGCCCAGGCCCCTAAACTTGCCTCTCATATAACGAAAATGCGCAGTAATGTTGCAAGGCAACTTAGCGTTAGTGCTGATCAGGTAAGCGTGAAAGCGACCACCACAGAAAAGCTTGGCTTTGTAGGGCGCGAAGAAGGCATAGAAGCCCATGCCGTTGTGTTGATTCAATCATGCTAAATTTACAAGTAGATCCATGGACTTATTTACATACGGGCCCGCTTTTTAACGCCACTATAAAAACTCAGCTGAGCGATTTCAAAGTATTCGAAAGCTTAAGTTTTGAGCCCAGTAACAGTGGTGAACATACCCTGATTCACATTGAAAAAACTGGCTTAAACACGGCGTTTGTTGCTGAAGCGCTGGCTAAATTTGGCGGGCTTCACCTAAGGAACGTTAGCTACGCAGGGCGAAAAGACAAATACGCCACTACCTCGCAATGGTTTGGAATATATCATGCTGGCAGTACCAAAGCCGATTGGCCAAGCTTCCAAATGGAAGGCGTGCGTATTATTGATATTGTGCAAAATGAGCGAAAGCTTCGAACCGGCGCAATAAAAGCAAATAGATTTGAGATTGTACTGCGTGATATTGACAGCTTAAACAAAGAGGCGCTGTTAGCGCGAATAGAAGAAATAAAATTACACGGCGTACCTAATTATTTTGGCAATCAGCGTTTTGGAGAGCTTATAAAAGCTGATGGTAGCGTGCAGTTAGGCGGAAATTTACAACTGGCTGAGAAATTAATTAACGGCGAGGACATTAGAAATCGTAATAAAAGATCGATGGCAATTTCGGCCCTTCGCAGTTGGCTTTTCAATCACTTTGTAAGCAAACGCATAAGCCAACTAGCTTACCAAGCCATACTCGATGGCGATGCTTTGTCGTTAAGCGGCAGTAACAGTTTTTTTATTCATTCCATACATGACCAAACACTATTAAGCATTACCAAAGAAAGAGTCGCGCAAGGTGACGTGTTAGTAACGGCGCCCTTATGGGGAGAGGGAACACTAGACAGCCAAGGTGAAGCAAACGAATTTGAACAGCAAACCGCCAAAGAGTTCTGTGAGGTATGTGAAGCCCTAGCACGGTTACAATTATCCCAACAAAGACGCCCTATTTTACTCTTTGTTAAAGATTTTACAGCACAAATAAGCGATAATTCGGTCACGTTATCATTTAGCTTACCGTCGGGTTGTTTTGCCACATCGGTACTGCGCGAAATTGCCAATGTGAAAGTAGGTGCACAAACAAAACACAGTTAAAATATACAGTAGGGATAAAACAATTACCCCGTTAATTGGTTTTACATCGCGCTAATGAATAACAATTTAAACCCAACAAATAATCAAAGGAAGTGACAGATTATGCGAATTTTACTCAGCAATGACGACGGTGTGTTTGCCAAAGGTATAGAGGTAATGCATCATTATTTGAGTAAATTACATGATGTTACCGTTGTCGCTCCCGACCGCAACTGCAGCGGCATGAGCAACGCATTATCACTGCACCACCCATTGCGTATTCAAAAAACCGAACAAGGGTTTTATTCGGTCAACGGCACACCTTCAGACTGTGTTCAGTTGGGTGTTAACAGCGGTCAATTTGAAGAACCGGAATTAGTTGTATCGGGTATTAATCATGGCCCTAACTTAGGTGATGATACAATATATTCAGGCACAGTAGCCGCAGCACTTGAAGGACGTCATTTAGGCCATCCGGCCATAGCAGTGTCGTTGTGCTCGCATAAACAATCAAATGCACACGAATATTTTGAGACTGCAGCAAAGCTAACCTGTCAAATAATCGATACAATGGCCAGCCATCCACTGGAAGCGAAGCAAATTTTAAATATTAATGTTCCTAACATGGCTATTGAAGATATTAAAGGTATTCGCGCAACTCGATGTGGCAAACGCCATAGAGCCGAAACCATGGTAAAAAGCCAAGACCCTTTTGGTAATGATATTTTTTGGTATGGAAAACTAGGTAAAGAGCTAGACGCAGGCCAAGGTACCGATTTTTTCGCTATTGCCAATCAGTTTTGTTCTGTTTCTCCGCTATCTACTGATATGACGGTGCACCAACAAATAACACCTATGAAACCTTGGCTGGAAACACAAACATGACATCACGTAAAGGCTCGCAGTTGGCTACCACACTTAAGCAAGAAGGCATTACTAATGAACAAGTAATGTCTACTATTGCCAATGTGCCTCGGGAGATATTCTTGCCTGCAGCACTTGCCCATAAAGCTTATGAAAACACCGCATTGCCTATAGGGCAGGGCCAAACCATTTCGCAGCCCTACATTGTGGCAAAAATGACCGAATTACTGCTAAGCGGAATAGGCCCTGATACGAAGGTGCTAGAAATTGGGACCGGCTCTGGTTATCAAACGTCGGTATTGGCCAGAATATTTTCTCAAGTGTGTAGCGTAGAGCGAATTAAATCGCTTCAGTTTCAGGCAAAGCGCCGCTTAAACCAACTCGACTTACATAATGTAAAGTTAAAGCATGGTGATGGCTGGCAAGGTTGGGCAAGTAAATCTCCGTTTGATGGTATTATCGTCACCGCCGCGGCGGCTGATTTGCCTGAACAACTTATAAACCAGTTGGCCAACGGTGGCCGTTTAGTTATACCGGTAGGAAACAAACAGCAACAGTTGCTTTGTATTGATAAAAAGGACGGTAATATTTCACAAGCCGTTGTAGAGGTTGTTAACTTTGTTCCCTTAGTGGCTGGAGATATTATATGAAACTTTTTACCATCATGTATGATGCATGTTTGAAATGGGCAAAGCATAAACATGCAGAAAAGTACTTAGCCGGATTGAGTTGTGCAGAAAGTACGTTTTTCCCTATACCGCCCGACGTAATGCTGGCACCCATGGTACTGGGGCAGCCAGACAAAGCATGGCGTTTTGCCTGGATAACCACGATAGCGTCGGTTATTGGCGGTATTATTGGTTATATTCTTGGTTACTATGCATTTGAATCTTTCATTAGTCCGCTTATTGATCAAATGGGATATACAGATAAACTCACACTGGCCGAACAGTGGTTTACAGAATATGGCGTATGGGTCGTTTTTATTGCCGGATTTTCACCAATTCCCTACAAAGTATTCACCATCAGCGCAGGTGCCCTGTCTATGGCGTTTCTTCCCTTTGTGATTGCTTCGGCAGTAGGCCGCGGTGGACGTTTCTTCTTAGTCGCTACTTTAATGAAGTATGGTGGGCCACCAATGGAGGCAAAGTTAAAGAAACACGTCGAATACATCGGCTGGGCGGTCATCATATTAGCAATAGTCGCGTATCTAATACTGCGCTAATCTGAGAAAAATAGACTCAGTAATATTAGACCTAAATACAAGCCTGTTTAATAAGGACAAAGTAATGCGGCTGATTGGAAGAGTTGGGCACTTTTATAGGGCATTGTTATTACCATTATCTTTAGTATTAAGTGTCAGCGCATGTACCAGTCGATTTGAACCCGCGCCAGTGGTGAATTTGTCGACCAAAGTTGCCACGCCAGAAAATCTTACAGAAATTACTTCTAACACCTACACCGTGGAATCAGGCGACACACTATTTGCCATTGCGTTTTATAGCGGTAATGATTATAGAGACCTCGCAAAGCTAAATAATATATCCGCTCCTTACACTATAAAATCAGGTCAGATATTGCGCTTAAATCCAACATTAATCGACAATAACTTGATTGAAATCAACAATAAAAAAGAAGTTGTACAAAATTTAGGCAAAAAAGGGATTGACCCAAAGCAGGAGCAAGCGTATCGTAATCAAACACCAGCAATTCATCGAGAAAATAAAACAAAAAAAACGTTAAGCTCGAATAAACCGCATGATAGTCTTCAGTGGATATGGCCAGCAAGTGGAAACCGCACTATAGCCACGGTTGGTAGCGACGGCAGTAAACGAGGGCTAGATATTAAAGGTAGACTCGGTTCTAAGGTAATAGCTGCAGCCAGCGGAAAAGTGGTTTACGCTGGCAATGCATTAAAGGGCTATGGGAATTTAGTCATTTTAAAACACAATAACGAGTATTTGAGTGCTTATGCGCACAACAATACAATACTCGTTGATGAGCAAACGTATGTTAAAAAGGGTCAACAAATTGCGACTATGGGCAATTCAGGTGCAAGTGAAGTTATGTTGCATTTTGAAATCCGAAAAAAGGGCAAATCTGTCGACCCTTTTAAGTACTTACCTGTAAAATAAATTAAGCTTGCCTTTTTTCGTATTTATTTTTCTGTAACACAAATATCTAAGGATGGTCATTTTGGTTAATCAGCGCTGTGATACAAACAACACTACTAGCAGCGATTTAGTTGACGGTATTGTTACTAGTAGCTATAAAAGCCCTAAATGCGGCAATAGCCAAAATGTCGAGGCCACTCATAAAAGCGACAACAGCGGCAATAATAACAAAAGCGACTATGCCCAAGCCAAAAAGGATCAGCCCGCATTAAAGCAGCTAGACGCCACCCAAATATACTTAACTGAAATTGGATACTCACCACTATTGACTGCCCAAGAAGAAGTAAAGTATGCACGCGAAGCTATTGCTGGCGTGAAGTCATCACGCGAGCGAATGATTGTCAGCAATTTGCGTTTGGTCGTAAAAATAGCTCGCAGATACAACCATAGAGGAATGGCTTTACTCGATTTAATTGAGGAAGGAAATTTGGGTTTAATCCGCGCGGTTGAAAAATTTGACCCAGAGCGTGGATTCAGATTTTCGACCTATGCAACATGGTGGATTAGGCAAACCATTGAGCGTGCTCTAATGAACCAAACACGTACCATTAGGTTACCTATTCATGTAGTTAAAGAACTCAATGTATATTTACGAGCCTCACGAGTACTTGCACAGAAACTTGACCACGAACCCACAGCACAAGATATTGCCCATGCTACTGGTGAACCGCTTAAAAGCGTACAAAAAATACTTAAACTTAACGAACGCATGAGCTCTGTCGATACGCCAATAACAGGCGATAGTACTAAAGCTATGTTAGACGTTATTGCCGTAGAGGATGACACTACGCCACAACACCAGTTCGAAAACAACACAATGAAGGCCGATATAGTGCAATGGTTAAGGCTCTTAAACGCGAAACAGCGCGAAGTATTGGCAAGACGCTTTGGACTACTTGGTTATGAACCCGCTACGTTAGAAGATGTAGGCGCGGAAATTGGGCTTACTCGCGAGCGCGTTCGTCAAATTCAGGTAGAAGCATTAAAACGCTTGAAAGAAATACTGCGTCATGAAGGTCTTAGTATTGAGCTAGTGTTTTCATCGATGTAACAACATCTTCATTTGCCCTAAGCATGATTTTTACATGCCATAACACAGAAGTTTGATATAACACCTTATGACACTAAAAGTTTTTATTCGCTTATTTCTATCTGCACTTATCGCCTTTGTAAGTTATGCAAGTTGGGCCTACTATGCTAATAGCCTTGTAACAAGCGACCCTGACATATTACTCAAATCGGCTTTAGTTCAAGGATTTTACAGCGGCGGAATAACCCTTTTTTTTACTGTATTACTAGAAGTTTTTTATAAAAAGTTTGGCTCTAGTGCATACTGTTTACCGTTTATAGTACCCACAATAAACGCCAAGCCTACGACAAAAAATAAGTGCACTACTTTGGAAACATTTGAGGCTAGTTTCGCGTTATCAGAAAAAAAATGTAAAGGGTCGTGTTTACCGGGTGAATTAATATCACCTCTGCCAGCGTTGCTCATACAAAGTGTTATGGTAGTAAGCGTTAATGTAGCTTTCAGCACACCCAACTTATGGCTAACAGTAGCACCGTCAATCATATTTAGTGGGATATATGGCTATATGTATTCAATTGCACTTGCCCGCAAAAAAGTGCCGATCCAATAAAGAAGTTTAAAGATGAAAATTTTATTTCTTGCTAATAAAGACTTAGCCAGTAATTTTGCACTTAATAGGCTTTTACCCAAGGTATCAAAAAACAATGATGTTCACCTTTGGCTGTCAGCTAACGTTGGGAAAACCGATGTTACGCCAACACAGCTAAAGTCACTTAAATTCTTCGAACAAGATTTATTTATTAAAATACTCAGTCCTTTAATATCGAAATCTGGAGCGAGAGATACCTATAAAGCTTTTGATGATTTCCACTGTTTTTTAAGTTCTGAACTAAGGGAAGTGAATCAAATAAACTCACCTGAGATAATCCATAATTTAGAGAGCTTATCACCAGACCTTATTGTATCTATTCGCTACGGCTGCATTTTAAAAGAGACCGTTATTAATATTCCTAAAAGAGGCGTACTTAATTTACACTCTGGAATATTACCAAAATATAAAGGCGTTATGGCCACGTTTTGGGCCTTGAAAAATAATGACTCTGAAATTGGGACTACATTGCATACTATTGACAACGGCTCGATAGACACCGGCCATATAGTTAAAATTTCGAAAATAAAAAGTCGCGTGAACAAATCATATTTGTGGCATGTACTAGAGCTTTATAAGCAAGGTTCTATAGACGTAGCAGATGCCATCGAATCGCTTAAAAAAGGTAAGATGCTTAATTCTCAAGCTCAAGGTGAGAGTCATTTATACTTTACATTTCCTAATGAAATAGAATGTACAGATTTTGAAGACAGTGGGCTGAAAATATTAGATGAGCAAGATTACTTGACGTTTATTAAAACCCACTACTTATGATATACCGACATGACTTTTGGTTTTACCGCACAAACGACGATTAAAATAACGATTCCCGTGGCGGCGCCAATTGTGATGGCTGTGTAAGTAGGCTGTGCTATGAGGCGCTTTATTATGATAAATACCAAGCCCCAGATAATAGGAAAAACGTAAGCTAGATTGCCTCCGCTTTTAAGGGTGATAAACACCCCCCACAGCAGCGCAAGAGCGAGGATGATAATATGAGACAATTGAACGCCCAGTCCTGCGCCCGTCATTATTGCCACCGTTTGTACCGTCCAGTTTAGGAAAATCGCAATTGAGCACCAGCCTGCAATTAGCGACAGCCCCAACCATGTCACAATTCTCTCTAAGCCTTTAAGGTTTTCCTTTTCTGTCGTCACAATCAGCATGGTTTTGACCAGCAGTAACATTGTTGGGACAAATATTACAGCGGTGCCCAGTAACGCCCAGT
This sequence comes from Glaciecola sp., assembly GCA_047621065.1. Classification (GTDB taxonomy): domain Bacteria; phylum Pseudomonadota; class Gammaproteobacteria; order Enterobacterales; family Alteromonadaceae; genus Glaciecola. The sequence continues at coordinate 7,642 of JBLHMY010000007.1, forward strand.
TAAAGGGCTGCATTGGCGCCAAAGCGTTAATAATTCCCCACAGGCAAATGCCCGCAAAACCGGCAGCACTCCACCATCCAAGGCGTCTGAACACAGCATTCTCACGGTTTTTCGGAAGCGCTTGAAGAATACCGTAAGCAATACAAAGCACAAATATTGGCAGCCATATTGAAAATGCTGCGCCAAACGGCACTAACAAATTAGCCTTGGAGCCCGACATATCGCCTGGCCTATTCGCTCCTTCAATAACAAAACTAAGGCTGGAGCACAGCCACATCATTGGCGCGAGGATTAAGTTGAATATTTGACGTAGGCTATCGTTCATGGTTGTACTATAACTGTGACGTAATTAATTGAAAGAAGGATTACCCTGTAAAATGCATAAATGGAGGCACCTAAGCGATAATGTTTTTTAACCACTATGTAGATTCGCGGGCTAGCTTAACAAACGTATAATTATATCCGTTTTTGTCGTCAATCTTGTGCGCTTCTCGCTCAAGCTCAATCCAACTTCCCGCTTTTTTGTAGTCGGGAAATTGGGTGTCACCCTCTATTTCTAAATCAATAAACGTTAAAAAAAGCTGCTCAGCTTTAGGTAAAAAGGCTTCATAAATAGCACCGCCCCCAATTATCATAACTTCTGGTGCTTCTAATGAAGCGATTCTTAGCGCCGAATCACAACTATGCACAACAATAGCATCGCTTAACGAATAAGCTTGATTAGCAGTAATCACTATATTTTTACGACCCGGCAAAGCTTTACCAATCGACTCATAGGTTTTTCTGCCCATAATAACCGGTTTACCCAAGGTTACAGACTTAAAATGCTTTAAGTCAGCAGACAAGTGCCATGGCATTTTGTTGTCTTTACCTATTACACGGTTTTTTGCCATTGCGGCGATCATGCTAATTTTCATAATAATTCAGTACTTTATTTAAGGTATTACGCTACTGCAAATAAGGACTAGTAATAGAAAGCGTCTTAAACCTTATTTATTTGTGTATATGACGTTTGGATGATCATCGTCTTCATCGTCATCGTCATCGTCATCGTCAAAATCGTCTTCGCTATCAATTTCATCTACCATGACCACTTTATTAGAATTATCCCACGTAAAACTTACGTCTTCGTCTTCTTGGACACTTTCTTCTTGTGGCGGCAATTCAATAATAAATTGCATGATATCTTGGCAAAGCTCCATAGAGCCAAACTTATTAATGGCCGACATCTGGTAGTAATCTTCTTCCCAGCCCATTTGATCAGCTATTTGTTGGCAAAGCGCATCAGCTTCTTCTTCAAGCATTAAATCTACTTTATTAAACACCAACCAACGGGGCTTAGCCGCTAGCTTTGGGTTAAAAGTTTCAAGTTCATTAATTATGGTCAATGCATTTTCAACCGGGTCACTGCCATCACTGGGCATAATATCGACCAAGTGTAATAATATACGACATCTTTCTAAGTGTTTTAAAAATTGAATACCTAAACCCGCGCCTTCGGAAGCACCTTCAATTAGGCCAGGAATGTCAGCAATGACAAAACTTGCTTGTGAATCGAGTCTTACTACACCCAAATTAGGCACTAATGTAGTGAATGGATAATCGGCCACTTTCGGCTTAGCTGCAGATACAGAGCGAATAAAGGTGGATTTACCAGCGTTAGGTAAACCCAATAAGCCTACATCGGCTAATAACAATAATTCTAAGCTTAGCTGGCGAATTTCACCTGGCGTGCCGTCTGACTTTTGACGAGGCGCACGATTGGTGCTGCTCTTAAATCGGGCATTTCCTAAACCATGAAAACCGCCTTGGGCTACTTTCATTGTTTGCCCATGCACCGTCAAATCGCCAAGTGATTCGCCGGTTTCGTTGTCGGTGGCACGAGTCCCAACAGGCACTTTCAAGAAAAGATCTTCTCCTTTGCGACCAGTACAATCACTACCTTGTCCGTTCTTGCCGCGCTCAGCACGATGAAATCGTTCAAACTGAAAATCGATAAGCGTATTAAGATTTTCATCTGCTTCTAAAAAAACATTGCCGCCGTCACCGCCATCACCGCCATCAGGACCGCCGTTGGGTATGTATTTTTCGCGTCTAAATCCAACCACACCATTGCCACCGTCACCGGCTTCAACGCGTATATCTGCTTCATCTACAAATTTCATTTACTTGGCTTTATCCTATATTACTGTGCATGCGTAACTGACGTTCTATGTTTAGTATATCAGCTTTATTAAATTTCGATAACTGGTCTAATCTATTTCAATAAGATAGCCATAAAACCGATTATTACAAGGCTTGTGAAATAAGTTTTATGGCTAACTAAAAACCAAACCTCAAGCCAAAAAAAACCCCGCAATAGCGGGGTTTCTATATTGCTTACTAAACCGTATTACGCAGAAATTATGCTTATAAATTTACGGTTTTTAGGACCCTTCACTTCAAACTGAACTTTACCATCAGTAAGTGCGAAAAGAGTATGGTCACGACCAATACCCATGTTGTCCCCAGGATGGAATTTTGTGCCACGCTGACGAACAATAATGTTGCCAGCTAATACGTCTTGACCACCAAAGCGTTTAACGCCTAAGCGCTTACTTATCGAATCGCGACCGTTTTTAGTACTACCACCGGCTTTTTTATGTGCCATGAGTTCGTCTCCTAATACTTATTTGTTAGCTATGCGTTTATCGCAGTAATTTTCACTTCTGTGAACCACTGACGATGTCCCATCTGAGTCCTAGAATTCTTTCTTCGACGGAACTTAACAATTTTAATTTTATCACCACGACCATGCGTAACTACTTCAGCGGTCACTTTACCACCAGCTACTAGGGGCGTGCCAATTTTTATATCGTCACCATTACTTACCATCAAAACGTCATCGAACTCTACGGTTTCACCCGGAGCTACTTCGATTTTTTCAAGACGAAGGGTTTGGCCTTCGGCCACACGGTGTTGCTTGCCACCACTTTGGAAAACGGCGTACATATATTTCTCCGCACTGCGCATTCATGCGCTTAATTCAAAAAACAGGGGCCGAATTATAGGTAAACTTTCGTTTCGTTACAAGCACAAATTGCACTTAATTCACACAATATCCGTATACGTGCTATTTTACACACCTGATACCATTATTTTGCATCTAAAACATCTACATAACTAGAGATACATCGTGTTTAATGTAAAATAGAATAATTCTAACAATAAAATAAAGAGTGGCATGGAGCTTACCAACATAAAAACCCTTAGCGAGCCCGACATGTTGGCTGTAAACAAACTCATTCAGCAAAAAGTGTCTTCCGACGTCGCGTTGATCAATCAACTTGGGTTTTATATCGTTAACAGCGGTGGCAAACGCCTACGCCCCTTAATGACTGTTCTGGGTGCGCGTGCACTTGGCATAAAAAACAACGACCATCATACCTTGGCAGCTATTATTGAATTTATTCATACCGCAACCCTGTTGCACGACGATGTGGTAGACGAATCAACCATGCGCCGGGGTCGTGAAACCGCAAATGCGGTATTTGGTAATCAGGCATCGGTGTTAGTAGGTGATTTTCTGTACTCACGTGCATTTCAGATGATGGTTGGTTTAAAGCGAATGACCGTTATGGATATATTGTCAGATGCAACCAACAGAATATCTCAAGGTGAGGTAATGCAGTTAATGAATTGCAACGACCCTAATACATCCGAAGAAAGCTACCTAGAAGTTATATATAGCAAAACAGCGCGTTTATTTGAAGCCGCCACACAACTTGCTGCCGTGCTGACCGACCAACCCGCTCATATCGAAAAAGCAATGCAGGAATACGGCAAGCACTTAGGAACCGCTTTTCAATTAATTGACGATGTACTTGACTATGTGGCCAACGAACAAGACATGGGCAAAAAAGCAGGTGATGACTTAGCCGAAGGGAAACCCACCTTGCCTTTATTACACGCCATGTGGAATGCACCTCCTAAAAACGCTCAGCTTATTAAAAGTGCTATTGAAAATTCTGACGGTATGGCTAATTTCGATGCTATTTTAGCAATTATGCATCAAACAGGCTCAATTGAATACACTCAAAACAAAGCCATACAGGAAGCCAACATGGCAAAAGCAGCGTTATCGGTAATACCCGATTCAGAATATAAAGAAGCGCTACTTGGACTCGCAGAACTTTCGGTAAACAGGAGCAGTTAAGGGCCCCTATGTTATTTTATTCGTAATATGCGATTATTCCAAACCGGCTTCTCGCGTCATATTTTCGTTGCGTTTGGGGTGAATAATAATATTATCTTCAATTCTAACGCCACCGAAAGGTCTCATATTATCAATCACATCCCAATTTACATATTTGGAGTTTTCACTACCTTTCAGCATCGCCAATAACGAGTCAATAAAATATACACCAGGTTCAATGGTATACACATTTCTTGGTTCAATTATGCGAGTACATCTTAAGAATGGATGTTGCTCAGGTGGCGGATTGGGTGTTCCTGTATCATCAATCGTATGACCCAAAATATCGTGGACCTGCAGGCCTAATTGATGGCCCACGCCATGCGGGAAAAATGTGCTTACAATACCCTTCGAAACAGCGTCTTCAGGTAACATATTCAATACTTTGAAGTCTGTGAGAATGTGCGCAACACCGAGGTAAGCAGCCCTGTGAATATCTACGTAACTTAGCCCCGGTTTCATTTTATCAACAAGCGACAAATTGAGCGCATTAACTGCCTTAATTAAATATGCAAACTCATGCTCTTTACTTGTATAAGTGCGGGTAATATCAGAGGCATAACCATTAAAACAAGCCCCTGCATCAATTAGAAAAGACAAGTTATGGGTGGGCTTTTTGTGTTCAAGCATAGTATAGTGAAGTATTGCGCTATGTTCATTAAGTGCCACAATGTTACCGTAAGGAACATCATTGTCACCCTGCTTTGCAGCCAACAAGTAGGCTTGGTTAATCTCAAACTCACTTGAATGAGCCATGAACGCATCTCGCGCGGCTTTATGTGCACCTACTGCAATCTTGTTTGCCTGACGCATACATGCTAATTCGTAGTCAGTTTTATACGCCCTATGATAATGTAAATAATGCATTACTCTGTCGGGGTTTACCAAGTCAAAGCCTAAGGCTTTTGCAACTTCAATATACTCACCAACATAAGCGTATCGAGACTTATCGTATGGCAAATGTTTTTCAACAATATTGGCTTGCTTTAAATAAACAACATCAAAATGTTTAACCCAAAAATCAGTGGGGGTTTGCGGTACTTTATGCCAAAAGTCTACTGGCTGGTAAAACACCAACTTAGGTTTATTTACTCCGTCTATAATCAACCAACAGTTAGGGTTGTCTATTAGCGGTAGCCAAGCCTTAAATTGCGGATTAACTTTAAATGGATAGTTGGTGTCGTCTAAAAAATGTCGTTTTCCTTGACCTGAATGAATTACCAGGCCGTCTATATTCTCTCGCGCTAATGCATGTTGTGCGCGCGCTTGTAAGGTGTCTATATGTTGGGCGTACATAGTCGCCATAGATTGTTCTGACATACTTTGTTATCTACCTTTTTCATTCATTAACGTAAATGTTAACATGCTAGCACAGTGTGAAGACACCAACGAAATGAAAACCTAGCAAATTTCATTAACGTGAAACTGGAATAGCTGTTTCAATAAACTGTTCGAAAACCGTCGCTTTTGACGAAACTACATTAGTTGCTAAAGTCACTTCGTTATTTAGCTGTGCACGATAAATTTGTTTGAAAGCGGTGACTGCTTTTACGTAATTACGAGTTTCGCGGTAAGGTATAAGTTCTACCCATATATCTGAAGCGAGTGCTTCTTTTTCAGGTAACCATTGTCTTACCTTTCTCCATCCTGCATTGTATGAAGCCGTAACCAAAATACGGTTATTGTCTAATTTATCCATAAGATAGCGCAAATACTTATTTCCTAGTTTAGCATTTGTTTCTGCATCTAAAAGCTTGCGATAACTAATACGTCTCTTTTCTAAGTACTGTGCAGTACTGGGTAATAACTGCATTAATCCTCTGGCATTTGCTGGGGAAACAGCATCCGGCATAAACGAGCTTTCTCGCCTGGCAATGGCGAACGCCCATTCAGGTTCTATATTGTTTTTGTTGGCTTCGCGCACAATAATGTCTTCAAAGGCAGTTGGAAAACGGCGAAGTACGTCATCTAAATATCCTTCACGAGAAAATGTAAAAATAGCTTGATCGTGCCATTCCCATGCACTTGAAATAACACTTGTTGCAAGTTTTTCATTGTCATTTAATTGACCCTGAGTATGCCGCCATTCTAACCGCGCCTCGTGATGCCGGTTAAGTTGGCGCAACTCGTACGCTCTTTGACTTGACGAAAACGACATTGTTTTTATAATTGCTTCATCAGAAACAACTACCGGTGAGTGTTCAAGTTGATAAGGTTGTCCAATACGCGCACTGGCTAAAAAGCCATAGTAGTGCCTATGAGCAGCGACTTGCTTATACAGCACATTGGCTTCGTCTTGCCTACCAAGTTGTTCGTATGCACGTGCTAACCAATAACTATAATCTTTCGCAGCTACTTTTTGTGGCGCCGCATTTTCTATTAACAATATAATGCGCGCCCAGTCTTGCTGACGCAGCAAATATGCAAGATGCCAACGCATAACCTCAGGGTCGTCATCCGCCTCAGCAGCTTTTAATAACCACTTTTCTGCTTCGTCATGATTATCAATAGCCAGTTTTATACCAAAGCGTCCATACACGCGTGCACGCTGTGCTTGTGTAAAAATCATTCGCTTCTCAGCACTTTCCATTGTACGCAAAGCCAAATTTTGATCGCGCCAAATGAGCCTAGACAGACCATAGCTCATAATTTCAGCTTCAATCAAAGAATACTTGCCTAGGAAACTTTTAGCGTTTTTCACATATGAAGGATCGCGCCGAGTATTTTGCCACAGGTCGGCCAAGTATTGTTTCTCCCTAGGGAGTAAAGTGCGTAAATAAGGAATAAGGGTATGCTGCCCACCATCGGCTGCCTTTTTTATGCGCAACAGTACTAAATCTTCAGTGAGCTGGTTTGCGTTAATCCACTTTTTAAAAATGTTGTCACATTGCTTTGGCTGCGACTCACCAACATTCCACAAGTCGGCAATTTGCAAGTATGACTCGCTTATATCGCCTCCCAACTCAACTTGAAAGTCAAGAAAGGCACAGGCGAGCTTTGCATTGCTTGTTGGCCTATAAAATTCAACAAAAAGCGATGCTCGCTGCTTTTTTTCTAAATACTCTAGCCAGTTACGCCGGAGCTTTCGAGCCAAAGGTGTACCTTTATATTGCTCTAAGAAAGCACGTATTTGTTCTTTGTCTGATAGCTTCATGCGATAACTTAGTTTACGTTCAATTAAATAGGGCGTGAGTGGATAACCTGCAAGCTCTTTTACAAGTTCTGCTAAGTCAGCGTTATCCATTGCCCAAACTCGTTTTTCTGCACGCACAAATGCAGCACGCTGGTCTGCGCGATCAGGCATAGCAAATAGATTATCTGTATGATTTGGCTGCGCTATGCTAAACGAGCTAAAGGTAAAAATAGAAAAAAGTAAACCGATAATAAAAATCAGATTTTTTACTGCTAAAGCAAAATTTGCTCTTATGAATACCAACATAATTACGCTAAAACCTTGTATGGCATAGACTGTCTTAATACGTGCTGATTCTTTTATGCCTAAAGGTTTAATGGATGTTCTCCTGAATTTTCTGCTGAATGTTACTATGATAATACCGACCACGGCTAAACAAGTTATTACTAAGTAGCCACATACAATTAGTTATACTGGCAATCTAAAAGAAAAAAATAAGGCTAATAAAGGGTTAATTGCGTATTATCTGCTAATCTAATATTTATACAGTAAGTAAGCGTAATAGTTCGATATGCTTAATGAAAAAAATGGTCGTCAAAAACTAAATTTGGCAAATTTTTTCCTAAATATTTATTGTATATTGAACGTTAATGATGAGAATTACTCACATAATACTATGTCAACATGCCACTGACACCGATCATAAGCTAGGTTTCGGTCATCAGTGGTTTATTTTTTTGTAAGAATCTATAAATTTATATAGGAGATAACCATGGTTTACGAAGGCAAGAGTCTTTCAGTAACAATGACTGACGATGGCATAGCTGAGTTAGTTTTTGATGCACAAGGCTCGGTCAATAAATTTGACCAACAAACGGTATCTGAACTTGACCAAGCAACATTGGCGATTCAAGCCGGTGACGGTATTAAAGGTGTACTTGTAAGGTCGGCAAAATCTACCTTCATTGTTGGCGCTGATATTACAGAATTTACTCGTTTGTTTAGTTTACCTGAATCTGAAGTACTTGCTTGGGTGGCTAAAACATCTCAAGTATTTGACCGATTTGAAGATTTACCCATGCCCACTATATGCGCCATTAACGGCTTTGCATTAGGCGGTGGCTGCGAAATGACCTTAGTATGCGATTTGCGCATAGCTGATGTCACCGCACGAATTGGTTTGCCCGAAGTTAAATTAGGTTTAATGCCTGGTTTTGGCGGTACCGTTCGCTTGCCTAGATTGATAGGTGCAGACAACGCACTTGAGTGGATGACAACAGGCCGTGATCGCAATGCTCAAAAAGCCCTTGAAGAAGGTGCGGTTGATGCCGTTGTCGCACCAGAACAACTACACCAAGGTGCTCGCAAAATGTTGCTTAACGCTATTGCCGGTAAATTTGATTGGCAAGGTCGACGAGAGCAGAAAAAAACACCGCTTAAGCTCAATGCTAATGAATCACTAATGAGCTTTTCAACCGCCGCGGCTATGGTTGCAGCGCAAGCAGGCAAGCATTATCCGGCGCCTCACAAAATGGTTGAAACAGTTAGCAAAGGTGCTCGCAGTGGCAGACAAGGCGCTCTAAAACTCGAGAATGCCGGCTTTGTGGCATTGTCAAGAACCGACGCCTGCCAAGCACAAGTAGGCATATTTTTAGCCGACCAACTGGTAAAAAGCAAAGGTAAGAAAATTGCCAAAGCGGCGACTAAAGTAGTAAAACAGCATGCTGTTTTAGGCGCAGGCATAATGGGCGGCGGTATTGCATATCAAGGTGCAGTAAATGGCGTGCCTACCGTTATGCGGGACATCGCTCAACCGGCCTTAGACTTAGGCTTAAATGAAGCTTCAAAAATATTATCTAAAGGTATGGAACGCGGCAAGGTTGACGCTAAAAAAATGGCATCTACCCTTAATAATATCGTGCCTACGCTAGATCTAAAAGCAATTGCAAATGCCGACCTCATTATTGAAGCGGTAGTGGAAAATCCAAAAATTAAAGCGGCAGTATTAAAAGAAGCCGAACAAATTGTGTCCAACGACGCCATTATTTGTTCAAACACATCCACTATTTCAATCGATTTACTCGCTGCGTCTTTAAGCAAACCTGAGCGTTTTTGTGGTATGCACTTTTTTAACCCCGTACACAAAATGCCATTGGTAGAGATTATTCGCGGTAAAGCAACCAGCGACTCAACCATTGCCTCGGTGGTTGCCGCTACATTAAAAATGGGTAAAACACCTATTGTAGTGAATGATTGTCCGGGCTTTTTAGTCAACCGTGTATTGTTCCCATACTTTGCAGGCTTCAGTAAACTGGTGATTGACGGCGCCGACTTTACTGCAATAGACAAGGTCATGGAAAAAGTATTTGGGTGGCCAATGGGCCCCGCATATTTGTTAGATGTAGTGGGGATGGATACCGCCGACCATGCAGCCAGCGTAATGTCCAACGGTATTCCCCAGCGCATGCAGAAAATTGATAACGACCCGGTAACGCTGTTGTATAACAACAAACGCTTAGGCCAAAAGAACGCCAAGGGCTTCTATAATTATGGCACCGACAAGCGCGGGCGCCCAAGTAAGGTCGCTGCAGATGAAGCCTATGTATTGTTTGCCCCACATGTGGCAGCTAAGCGAGAGTTTGATACTCAGGAAATCATTGCACGCGTAATGATCCCTATGGCAAATGAAGCTATTCGTTGTATCGAAGAAGGCATTGTGGGCAGCGCAGCAGAAGCCGATATGGCTTTGTTATATGGCTTAGGATTTCCACCCTTTAGAGGAGGGATTTTCCGCTACATCGAGACCATGGGCTTAGCAAACTTTGTGGCATTAGCCGATAAGTACGCCAGCTTAGGGCCTGTTTATCAAATTAGCGATGGGGTACGCGCAATGGCCGCATCAGGTAAATCATATTTTGCTTAAGCGAATATCATTGGTTTAAGCAACAAGGAGAATAAAATGAAAGATGTAGTGGTAATAGATTGTATTCGCTCACCAATGGGACGCTCTAAAGGCGGTGCATTTAGAAATGTGCGCGCCGAAACACTATCGGCTCACCTTATGAGCCAGTTATTAGCGCGCAACCCAAATGTAGATCCTACTGAAATAGAAGATATTATTTGGGGATGCGTACAACAAACTAAAGAACAAGGCTTTAACATTGCTCGTAACGCGCAGTTGCTAACAGATATTCCGCGCAGTACCGGTGCGGTAACCGTTAACCGCTTATGCGGTTCATCTATGCAAGCTCTGCACGATGCAGTTTCTGGCATCATGAGCGGACGCGGCGATGTATACATGATTGGTGGTGTAGAACACATGGGACATGTACCTATGAACTACAATATCGACTTTCACCCTGGCCTTGCTATAAACACAGCAAAAGCCTCTGGCAGCATGGGGATGACCGCTGAATTACTTGGCCGTCAAAACGGCATTAGCCGAGAAATGCAGGATGAGTTTGGCGCTCGCTCACATCAAAATGCTCATAAAGCGCATTTAAATGGTGGTTGGGATAACGAAATTGTACCTGTTGAAGGACATGACGCAGCAGGTTTGCTTACATTATTTGAGCACGACGAAGTAATTCGCCCTGACACCACCGTTGAAACCCTTGCAGGTTTACGTCCTGTGTTTGACCCAGTAAGCGGAACAGTAACCGCGGGGACTTCCTCCGCAATATCTGATGGTGCATCCGCGATGCTGCTAATGTCTGGCGAGCGCGCCAAAGCCTTAGGCTTGATCCCGCGAGCTAAAATAAAAGCAATGGCTGTTGCTGGTTGCGATGCTGCAATAATGGGCTTCGGTCCAGTTCCAGCGACGCAAAAAGCACTAAAGCGTGCTGGCATGACCATGGATGATATAGAACTAGCTGAATTCAACGAAGCCTTTGCTGCACAAGCACTATCATGCATTAAGCAATTAGGTTGGCTAGACGTATATGACGAAAAAGTAAACTTGAAAGGCGGCGCGATAGCCTTGGGGCACCCATTAGGATGTTCTGGATCACGTATTTCAACGACCCTAATCAACGTTCTTGAAGATAATAATAAGTCGGTTGGCTTAGCCACTATGTGTATTGGACTAGGTCAAGGAATTGCAACGATATTTGAGCGGGTATAATAAAAATGGCACGCTATGCGTGCCATTTTTTTCAGAAACTGGTTACTTTCGAGCTGTTATAGAAATTAAATACTTTCTACGTTTGCAGCTTGTAAACCTTTTTGGCCTTCTTCTACTTCAAAAGATACTTTTTGACCTTCAGGAAGAGTCTTGTAACCTTCTGCAACGATAGCACGGAAATGAACGAATACGTCCTTACCGCCATTATCTTGAGTCAAAAAACCAAAACCTTTTTCAGGATTGAACCACTTAACGGTGCCTGTAACTTTAGACATGTAAACCTCTAATAAAAATAAATAAAACGCGCAAAAATTTGCGCAATTGAATTTTTTGCAAGAGTCTTTCAAGAATTAATAACTTAGGAATAACGATGTCTAACACTGGAACTGCGGTTGGAACAAAAGGTTATATGTAGCTACGAACGAACTTTCAAAACATTGACTTACTAAAATCAACAGTAGTTTAGCACATATTTTAAAACAAACATTCAAAAAATGGACAAAATTGTGATCTTAATAGCTATGTGTGTTTTAGAAATCAAAAAAGGTACTTAAAAGCACCTTTTTTGATATTTTTGGCAGCGCTATTTATAAATATCTTTGCGATGTTACGGCCGCAGCGCGCGATCACCTCTTGACAACCCACAAACGCCTGTCCTTGCAGACTCTGTGATATCCGCGCAGTGACCCATTACATCGGCAAAAGCGCTTAACTTATCGCTGGTGCCGGTTATCTCAATGGTGTAATGCTGCGCCGTTACATCTAATATGCGTGCTCTAAAAATATTAACGTTGCGGTTAACCTCAGCGCGCGCAATATCTGTTCGAGTAGCTACTTTTATTAGCATGAGCTCACGTTCGACGTGCGGTGCTTCTGAAAGTTCGGTTACCCGTAACACATCAATAAGTTTGTTGACCTGCTTAGTAATTTGCTCGATTACTTTGTCGTCGGCTTGCGTTATAATGGTCAAGCGTGACAAGCTGTCGTCGCTAGTAGGCGCTACACATAATGAATCTACGTTGTAGCCGCGCTGCGAGAACACACCTGCAATACGAGAAAGCGAACCTGGAGCGTTTTCCATCAATACAGAAATAATACGTCTCATTAAGTACGCTCCGTCTTACTTAAGCGCATGTCGTCCATGGCGCCATATTTAATTTGCATAGGATATACATGTTCGTTTTGGTCAACCAAAATGTCCATAAATACGAGCCTGTTTTTCTCTGCGAAGCAGCGCTCCATAGCTTCGTCTAGGTCTTCAAGCTTGTCTACTCGAATACCCACATGCCCATACGCTTCAGCCAGCTTCACAAAATCGGGCATAGAGTCCATATAAGAGCTAGAGTGACGGCCTTTATAGTTCATGTCTTGCCATTGTCTAACCATACCTAAGGCCCTGTTATTAAGAGAGATAACCTTAATTGGCAGGTTGTATTGCAGACATGTCGACAATTCTTGAATATTCATTTGGATACTGCCATCGCCGGTAATAACCACCGAACAAGCGTCAGGATACGCAAACTGAACGCCCATAGCGGCAGGTAAACCAAAGCCCATGGTGCCCAAACCACCAGAATTAATCCACCGGCGTGGTTTAGCGAATGGATAATACAGTGCTGCAAACATTTGGTGCTGGCCAACATCAGAGCTTATATATGCATCACCATTGGTATGCTTGTATACCGCTTCAATAACTTTTTGCGGCTTGATAACGACCTCGCCTTGCTTATAATCTAAGCATTTGCGAGCGCGCCATTCATTAATTTGAGACCACCAGTCTTTTAGCTTTACTTTTTGCTGCTCGGGGTCAACATCGTCCATCTGGCTCAAAAGCTGTTTACATACCGTATCAATAGAACCTACTACTGGTATGTGCGCCTTTATTATTTTAGAAATAGACGCTGGGTCAATATCAATATGAATAATGTCTGCATGCGGACAGAACTTATCAACATTGTTAGTTACCCTATCATCAAAACGCGCACCTAGGGCGACAATACAGTCTGCATTATGCATAGCCCTGTTTGCCTCAAGGCGCCCATGCATACCTAACATGCCAACAAACTGCTCATGTACACCTGAAAATGCACCAAGCCCCATTAGGGTGCAGGTAACCGGTGCGTTTAATTTTTCAGCTAACTCAGTGACTAATCCATTCGCCTCAGCGGTAATTGCACCGCCACCTACATATAGTACAGGGCGTTTTGCATTTTTCATGCTCGCAAGGGCTTTGCTAATCTGCTTACTGTGGCCCTTTACTGTAGGGTTATAAGAGCGCATCGTCACGTCGTCAGGAAATACATAAGGGTGCTTATCTTGTACGTTTACCAAATCTTTAGGTAAATCAACAACAACAGGACCGGGACGCCCTGTATTAGCGATATAATAAGCTTTAGCTATGGCCATTGGAATGTCGGTGGTCTTTTTCACTAAAAAGCTATGTTTCACAATTGGCCGCGAACAACCTACCATATCGGTTTCTTGGAAGGCGTCTTCACCAATATGCATGGAAGGAACTTGGCCCGACAAGACCACCATAGGAATAGAGTCCATGTAGGCTGTTGCAATTCCCGTTAGGGTATTCGTAGCGCCAGGACCAGAGGTCACCAAAACAGTGCCTGTTTTACCTGTTGCCCGCGCAAAGCCGTCGGCCATGTGTGCAGCGCCTTGCTCGTGACGGACCAAAATATGCTTTACATCATCTTGTGCAAACAAAGCATCATATATATCTAAGACAGCTCCGCCGGGATAACCGAAAACATGCGAAACACCAACTTCTTTTAGGGCTTCTACTACCATAGCAGCGCCTGACATCATCCTCACTAGTATAACTCCTTAATTTATCAATAAATATGTAGGATGAGAATATACCTCAGCATACAAAAAGAAAAAACACTAAAAGCTTAAAAAGCGAAATATTTATCCCTATATATAGATTTATTAGGATGAATATAACGTTTAATGGCTGCTTGTAGGGTGTAAAACGACTGAATCATCCTACTAATCATCAAAGCTCATGTCTGCATCATCATCAGCATCGTTTACTAGCTCGTCTTCGTCTTTATTACCCACTTTTTTTGTGCCATACATACTACCAGTTTTTGGACGATTAATACGTTTTTGGTACTTAATCCATGCACGCTGCGCGGTATCTTTAGGTTCCACTTGACCATGAACTGCTGCAAGTATTGACATGTCATCAGTGTTTTGAGCTTTAAAGTCGCCGTCGACTAAGGCCGCAATAAAGCAACCATATGCGGCTAAAGCTTTACTTTCAGCAATTGAAAAATCACCTGAGCGAGAGAATCCATATGGATAGTTTTTAGGGTCGCTGAATACTCTTTTCAGCAATACTTCTTTTGATAGAGTTTGAGTAGATGTAATAGACACGTCGTGTTACTCCGATAAGTAAGGTTTACATCAAGTTAGAAACAATTGCGCTTGTAATTATTTAGCAACTTCTACTCTTGAATATCGGTAGTGTCAACCAAATAATTAGGCTTAAAAGGGAATAATATAAAATTTCATTAAAATGTCATATTCAGAGACAAAAATCACCTTATACATTTTGAGATAAGCTTTCTGATAAAAACAACACTCTAAGTAAATGCAATTGCTCGTACGTGACTGCCTCGTCTAATGCGTCATACACAGGTTTTAGTCGTTCATACCCACATTTTTTAAATGCCGCAGCGCCTGCCTTTATGGTCTCCTTAGGTAGCGCAAGCTCAGCAATAAAAGGGTCTTCGCTGTCAAACACATTCCCTGCCTGCACGTATTTGTATAAATGTGCATAAACCGTGTTTGCTTGCACTTTATGCTGTTGCGACAAAGCCAACACCGAAAACCCTAACCCAAACTGCTTGGCTATTTCTAGCGTTTTAGGTCCCACAGCGTTAGCATTCTTCGTGGTTTTAGAAGCACCAGAAGGGCTTGTATTATTAGCTATTTCGGTTTTGCCATGTTGGCGGCAGTAATCACCAATAATAACCAAAAACATTTCACCGTATTTATCAAGTTTAGCTTGTCCTACGCCATGTATTTTTAGCAAGCTTGGTTGGCTTTGGGGGAAATAATGAGCCATTTCATGTAATGAACGGTCAGCGAAAATAGCATAGGGTGGCACTTTACCCTCATCGGCGAGTTGTTTGCGTTTCTTTTTTAATAGGTCAACTAAACCTTGCTCGCCAGCGACTTGATTGGTTTTGGTCTTAGATGAAGGCACCACCACAGGTTGTTGCAATAGTGCGAAAAAAGGCACATTACCTTTGAGTACATCGCCCGCTAGTGGCGTTAAGCGCAAGCCTCCGTAGCTTTCCTCTTGGGATAAAATTCCTTTTTGGATAAGTTGCCTTGCCAACGTCATCCACTGTTTTTTAGAGAACTCACCACCAATGTTATAAGTGGATAATAAATTATGCTGGTTTTGCAGAATCTTTTCGGCACTAGAGCCCCTGAGCACATCAACAATATGACTCGCACCAAAACGTTGCCCGGTACGATGCACACACGATAAAAATTTTTGTGCAGGCACGGTTAAATCAGATTTTTCTTTTCCTTCATTTAAGCAGTTGTCGCATTGTTGACAATCTTGTTGAATATCGGTTTCACCAAAATACTGCAAAAGTACTATGCGCCGACACTCTTGGGTTTCTGCAAGCGCCAGCATCTGTCCTAAGTGCATTGTTGCTAAGCGGCGCTGTTGCTCGTCTTGCATTTGATCTATAAAATAACGGATTTTACCGGTATCGCCATATCCGAATAAAAGCAAACAGTCTGCGTTTAATCCATCACGTCCTGCCCTACCAATTTGTTGGTAATAGCCTTCAATATTTTTTGGCAAATCATAATGCAATACATATCGCACATCGGGCTTATTTATACCCATGCCAAAGGCGATGGTAGCAACAATGATATTTACGTCGTCATATACAAACTGATGTTGATAATCGCTGCGCTTTTGACTGTTTAGCCCAGCATGATAAGGCAAGGCTTTGTAGCCGTCGGCCTGCAGCTTATTAGATAATTCATCTACCCCAGAACGTGATTGGCAATAAATGATACCCGATTGCTCTGGGTGTTTATCTATAAAAGCCTTGGCTTGTTGATAGGGCTGGTCTTTATGCACCACCTCAATATAAAGATTGGGGCGGTCAAAACTAGCCATAAACTCGGCGTCGTCATCAATTAAAAGCTGACGTTTTATATCTTCGCGCACTCTTGGCGTGGCGGTAGCGGTAAGGGCTATTACAACGGCCTTTGGAAAATAGCCTACAAGCTGATGAAGCTGCCTGTATTCAGGCCTAAATTCATGCCCCCATTCTGATATACAATGTGCTTCATCAATCGCAACACAGGCAATTTCAAGCTCTTTTAATACCGCAATGGTAGCTGGCTGTAATACTGTCTCAGGAGCTAAAAACAGCAACTTTGTTTGGCCTTGCTTAATACTTTGAATATTTTGCTGATATTCTTGAGTGCTCAAGGCACTGTTAAGAACACAGGCTTGCACATTTAGCTCATCAAGCTGCCTCACTTGGTCCTGCATTAAGGAAATAAGCGGCGAAATGACTAAGGTTAATCCATCAAATACAATACCTGGAATTTGATAGCAAAGAGATTTACCGCCACCTGTTGGCATAATGGCAAGTGTGTTTTTACCGCTTAGCACATTGTCTATAATATGTTGCTGAGAAGCTCTAAAGTGATCAAACCCAAAAACGTCTTTAAGGGCCTTATTAGCTAACGCTAAGAGAGTTTTATTATTATCTTGCATAGTGCGAATATATGTTTCCTGTCAAGATTGAAGAGCACAAGCTATTAATAATAAAGCCTGCTAATTATAGGTGTGGATTCTAAGTTTGGTGGACTTTTACTATTTATGAAAAAACACGCAATACCTTGTTTAATAATCTACGTCACAAATATAAAAACACAAGGCTTTATTACGTATACTATCCTAAAGGATGGGTAAAAAACTGCTATCAATTTCACTAGCCTTGAGACTGGCAGTAGTCTATTAGTGCAGGGTAAAACTGAGTAAAAGCCACACTAAACTGCTGTTCATTATTTGCAATAAAGTCAATTGACTCTTGTGCAAACCTTACACGATGATTAAGTCGCTTTTCAATTTGAAAAAAAGCGCGATTTACCGCCTCTTTTTGCGCATATTCATGCAACCATTGGTAAGTTAACAGTCCTTGTTTAACTTCGCTAAACCTGCCCGCAAGAGAAATATCATTGTTGGTGAGTTCTGCATAAAATTTATCAAGCACGTAGTGAATTGTATTGGCGTTGTATTTGCACCAATACAGACTCAGTAAGTGATCGAAATAAATATCGATGGTCACTCCAGACATTCGCCGAATACTGCTAGGGAACTGTTTTTTTAATTGTCGGACCAGCACGTGCTGATCGGTAAAAGTATCAATAGCACGATGCAATCGCACGCCACGACTTAATTCAGGCGATAAATAGCCGAGGTCACTGCCTTTTACAAAATCACCTAAAAAGTTGCCTAACAAACTCGTGTTTGTGATGTGAGCTAAGTGAATATGTGCTAAATAATTCATACAATGGTGGGCGCATAAGCACCCATCAATCCTAATTGCCGACCAAGTTGGCGCTGAATAACAATATATTTGCAACTATTTAGGTTTTTCACGTCAATGTAATTATTCACCCGATTGTGTGTTTCATCTATGATCTACTTATGTAGAAATTATGCGCTGAAATGGTAACGCCATGCACAAATTATCGCTTGATATGAGCCTGCCCATCAGCGTAGCATATTTACGGTATTAGCCACGTAAATTGATGTTGATTTAGTGAGTAATAATAAGAACTGATGGATGCAACACGAAGTTTACGAATTTCTTCTACATATGTGGTTATACAATGTAATACTCGACCATATGTAGCAGTATTTTGAATGTCAATACCAACATCTTTTACGCTAAAAGAAATTGGAGCGGGAAACGAGATTCGAACTCGCGACCTCGACCTTGGCAAGGTCGCGCTCTACCAACTGAGCTATTCCCGCAATTTGGAGGCGCATTATAGAAAATTTCACCGCTCGTGCAAGGATTATTTTAAACTTTTACACAAATAGTAGTAAATTCAATGGTCGTTCGTTATAAAAACCTAAATTACGATAGTATTACAACCATAAAAACCTAAATCTTGAACACTGTTTCTCGGTAGTATCTCATTTCCTCTATCGATTCTATTATATCGTCTAAGGCCAAATGCACGCCCTTCTTTTTAAACCCTTTAACAATGTCAGGCTGCCATCTTGTAGTTAGTTCTTTTATTGTGCTTACGTCAATATTGCGATAGTGAAAATACGTTTCAAGAATTGGCATGTATTTAACTAAAAAGCGGCGGTCTTGCCCAATAGTATTTCCACAAAGTGGCGACTTACCACTTGGTACATAAGCTTTTAAGAAATCTATGGTTAACTGCGATGCTTGGTCTACCGTTATATCGCTTTGCTTGCAGCGCTGTGTAAGACCGGTACCACCGTGGGTTTTTATACACCACTCGTCCATGTTGTCGAGCACATCGTCACTTTGGTGCACTGCTATAACCGGACCTGTGGCAATTATGTTTAATTGCGGATCCGTCACAATAGTGGCAATTTCAAGGACCACGCAGGTTTCGGGATCAAGACCCGTCATTTCCATGTCTATCCAGACGAGATTTTGTTCATTTAACGACATTTATGTTCCTACTTATTTATACCGATCAAATTAGTATACTAGGTTAAATCTTATCAACAAGGTATCATGTTGCACAACATTCGCCAATATGTACCCGTACTTACCGTGTCCAAAAAACCAAAATTATCTAAAAATCAGCAGCGGCAAATTGCCAAAAACCGAAGTAAACGTCTTGCAGCTAAGGATAACCGTCAATCAGATAAAGCTGAAGATACTAGTTCGTTAGGTGAACTCACCAATGGTCGGGTTATTAGCCGATTTGGTAAACAAGCGATTGTAGAAACTGCAAGTGCCGATAGAACTCAACATAAATGTTATATACGCCGTACAATAAAATCAGTGGTATGTGGCGACAACGTGGTATTTCGACCCAGCACCACCGAAGAAGAACGTGATCGCGGTATTATTGAAGTGGTTATTGATCGCAAAAGTGAGCTGTCGCGGCCAGACTACTACGATGGTTTAAAACCAATTGCTGCTAATATCGATCAAATAATTGTAGTAGGCTCTATAGTGCCGGCACTGTCTACACACATTATTGACCGTTACTTAGTGGCATGTGAGCATGCAAAAATATCACCTATTGTGGTTATTAATAAAGTCGAGTTACTAACGCCTGATTTGCTGGTGCAGGTAGAAAAAGATCTCGCGATTTACACGCAAATTGGCTATCGAGTTATTTTAGCCAGTTGCGTTAGCCAAGAGGGTTTAGATGAACTTACCACAGTACTAAAAGACAAAGTAAATGTATTGGTAGGCCAAAGTGGCGTAGGTAAATCGAGCCTAATCAACCAGCTCCTGCCCGATTCACAAGAAGTAGTAGGTGAAGTGTCGGGCAATTCTGGTTTAGGTCAACACACCACTACCGCAGCCAAGTTAATTCCATTTAGCCTAGGCGGAGAACTTATCGATTCGCCGGGGGTACGTGAGTTTGGATTGTGGCATTTACCGGTGCAAGATATTACTCAAGGGTTTATAGAGTTTAGAGAGTACTTAGGCGGCTGCAAGTTTAGCGACTGCACGCACAGAAATGATCCGGGCTGTTTAATACGCGAAGCCGTAGACACACACAAAATAAATAGTGAACGCTATCAAAGCTACCTTAAAATTGTGGACTCATTAGATCAGAACCGTCCAGCTTATATCAAAGAATAACGAGGGGCGATTGATTAATACTACCTTAATTTTTACCATGTTATACAATACAACTCTTAAAACTGGAGATTAATTAGTGATTGATTGGATTAAAGTAAGCTTTCAATATATTTTACCGAAACATATATTGTCAAGGTTGGTTGGCAAACTTGCCGCCGCTAAAGCAGGCGTAGTCACGCAAGTTCTTATAAAACTTTTTATCAAAGCATTCAAAATCAATATGAAAGAGGCATTGTATGAAGAGCCTATTGCGTATGATACTTTCAACGCATTTTTCACTCGCGCCCTCAAAAGTGATATTCGCCCAATAGTAGAAGGTGATAATATTTTATGCCAGCCGGTAGATGGAAAGGTAAGTCAGTTTGGCGATATTATTGGTGATCAAGTATTTCAAGCTAAAGGCCACAATTACA
>JBLHMY010000008.1:0-28337 GCA_047621065.1 Glaciecola sp.
ATAGATGCAATGGACTTTTAATACTGGATTTGTGTGTTGCTATATTTTTTGCCACTAGAAAAGGTTCCTGTAAATCATTAATTTAGCGCTTTTTCATTCACCACATTATCGTGCTAGCGTTTGAAATAACCGCACCTGTAGTTTGCAAATAGATAATACGTTAAGGTACTTAGCTTATACAGGTTATGTGCGCAATTAGCATAATAATTTGAACATTAGTAGTTCCAACCGGTTTTCACCAACTAATTGTCTTGATTGGTATATTGACTAGATGAGCTTCGGCATTGCAGTTTCTCAAATCAAGATAAAACTAGCTATACTAGGACATCGGCTAGTGTTAATAGGCACGACTATAAATTTAGTCTTAAAATCAGCGTAAATAAAACAAGTGCTTGGCAATTAATACATTTTCAACTAAGGTCGACATATCAACTATGAACACGAAGAATAAAATCAAGCAATATGAATAAATTTAACAATACTCACAATTATTCAATATTTAAGCGCATATCTAGCTTAATAGTGTTGATCTTGTGCGTGGTTATTGGTGTTAATTTATATTTCATGCACTCACAAAATGCCGCTAAATGGTATCAGGTTGAGTCGGAACAACTTGGACGTAGCTTAACCTTACAAGCCGCTAAATTGATTGCCGCACCATTGGCTAAAAAAGATCAAGAAATGCTTGATCATTATGTCTCGGTGGTCAATAAGGGTATGTTTGTAAAAGGGGCGGTATTGTTTGACGAATTAGGTGTGCGATATGCACAACAAGACGATCGTTTGTCGGTGGTAGATATGCTTAAACAAAGTGATATTGAACCTTTGGTTTTTGTAGAAGATATTGTCTTTGAAGGTAACATTATTGGGTACATAAAACTGGTGCTAGACAAACAAGCTATAACTGAGCATCACCGAAATTTTAACAAAAATCAGCTAACGCAAAGTATCCTCATGATCGTGTTAAGTTTTGTAGCAGCCGCATTAGCCACCCGGTTATTTTATAAGCTACGCAAGAGTTACCAGTTGGTAGACAGCGAAGATGAAATGGCCTAACGTTCATTACTGTAAGCTCACTTATTAACCTTGCAGTTTCGGAACTCTTAAAGGAAAAAATAGTTTATTTATAACCGAGTCTTAGAAAATGGATCAAGTGAAATCAATGAAGAAGCGTTCGATTTAATAAATCGGGCGCTTTTTTTTGCTCTGTGCTTATGTATATATTCAATTACCATAATAAAAAATTAACTTTTGGTCAAAAAACCTAAAATTTGGTCGATAAATTATTTTTGATAAAAAATTAGCCTCAATAATGTAAAGCCAAATCCAACAAATTATCTTAACCTACTGAATTATATATTCTTTTTATAGTTGGCATTCTCATTGCTAATTGTTCTTTGAGCACGTTTAAAAAATGTAAATAAGACAATCACTTAACATCAAGGAATTAGAAAATGAAATTATTAACTAAAGTTACCGTAATCAGCGCACTAACCTTCAGTTTAGCTGGTATTGCTAATGCTGGGTCTGCATTAGAAACGACAGATAATTATATTACTTCAAAATTATGCGTAGCAGCAGCGCAAGGTGACAAGGCTAAATTAGCCAGAGGAATGAAAAGCGCGCGTTTATCTAAAAGCTACGTTATCAATAAAATGAAATGTAACAATCTTAGCTTTACCACATTTGTTGATAAGTACGGTACAAAAACCGATGAAGTATTCGACTATTTAATTAGCAGTAAATATAGTAAAGAGCAAAAGGTAGCAGCTTAGTTGATCATTAAAAGATTTAAACAACGAGCAATATATTGGTTATAACTTTATTAGCGTTATTGTGATTGCGCCAAACAATAATGCTAACAAGCAGTTAGAGGCCAAATGTGCCTATTAGGCCAATAAGCAAAACAATAAGTTAAGCTAGGCCTAATCTATTCGACAGGCAGCAGAGGTATTTTGGACTGATGGTAAAGTTAAAATATCATTTAGCTTCTAGCGAAAATATACGCTTGTAGTTGGCAGTAGTACATTGCTCTACTTCATTTAATGATATGCCCTTTAACTGCGCTAAAGCTGATGCAATTAATGGCAGCCTTTCAGGTGTATTTGGCATGCCTTGAAAACCAAATAATGGCATATCGGGTGCATCAGTTTCTAATAAAATATGCTCCATCCCAACGGCTTTTATTGTGTTGCGTGTTTTAATTGCACGATCATAGGTTATTGTACCCCCAACACCTAATGACAAACCCATATCTATGTAGGTTTGTGCTATTTGATAACTACCACTAAATGCATGCACAACTCCGCCACCGTCAAATTTCTCTTGTTTGAGTATTCGAATAAGCGCGTTATGAGATTGCCTGTGGTGTAGTATAAGGGGTTTATTAAATGCTTTTGCTATGCGTATATGCTGCGTAAGTACTTTTTCTTGGAAGGCCATAGGGATTTTTAAAGAACCGTCTATACCGCATTCACCAACCGCGACAATAAGCGCGCAGTGTTGGCTGGCTAAGTCGGCCATTAGCAATGTTTGCCGGGCTAACTCATTGTCAGTCAACAGTGTTAAGAAATAGGGATGGCAGCCTAGGGCTATGTCAATAGAGATGTGCGAGCGCTTTAGGTCTATCAGCTGGCTAAACTGAGTAAGTGTTAATCCTGGAACTAATAACTTTTCAACACCCAGTGTGTAAGCGTTCTTTAGAATTTTCTCACGCTTGTTATCAAATGCTGGTAAATCAAAATGACAATGACTGTCGATCATTTATCGTTCACCTCATGTAAAATTCATTTTGACAGGCTCTTGAAATGGTCAGCCTTAGCAACCACCTAAGGCATTAATCTTGTATTCGACCATTCACCGTTTTGAGCTTTGTTATATTCAAAACGGTCATGCAACCTATGCTCACCGCCCTGCCAGAACTCTATTTGGCTTGGTTTTACCAAATATCCACCCCAAAAGTCTGGTAGCGGAATATTTCCTTTTGCAAACTTTTCTTTCACTTGCATAAATTGACTGACTAACAATTCACGAGTAGAAATAGGCGTACTTTGCTTGCTTGCCCATGCGCCAAGCTGGCTAGATTTTGGACGGGAAAAGAAGTATTTAGCTACCGTAGTCCTGGGCAATGGTTGTGCTGTTCCGCATACTCTTACTTGACGTTCTAAAAAATACCAAGGAAAGTGTAGGCTGATTTTGTCATTGTGCTTTAATTCTTGTGCTTTTCGGCTGCCTAAGTTTGTATAAAAAACAAAACCTTCGTCACTCACATCTTTAAGCAAGACTATGCGTTGACTCGGCTGCCCATTTGCATCAACTGTTGCTACGGTCATTGCATTTGGATCGGGCAAATCTGCCGCAATGGCATCTTGCAGCCATTGATTAAATAAATCCATAGGGTTATTGGTGAGCACGTTTGTGTCAAGTCTTCCCTTGGTATATTCTTTTCGAAAATCTTGTAGTGGTTTCATTTATTCGGCTCCAAAATTAGTTGCAACTCGTGCTCACTTTTTGATGTGTTGATTTCTAGCTTCTAATTGATTGCTAACAGCAATCAATGAAGGTTTAGGAGCGGTAATCTTCCTCGTAACCTAATGAGCGAAGCGCTCGCTCATCGTCTGCCCAGCCCGACTTAACTTTTACCCATAGCTCTAAAAAGACCTTATTATCAAACAAAGCTTCCATGTCTTTTCTGGCTTCTGCGCCCATGGTTTTCAGATGCGAGCCTTGTTTGCCAATAATCATCGGCTTTTGAGAAGCTCTATCTACCAAAATAAGACCGTGAATATGATAAACACCACTAGGTGTTAATGTGAACTGCTCAATTTCTACAGTCACTGCATAGGGTAATTCATCACCTGTAAAACGCATCAATTTTTCACGTATAATTTCAGCGGCCATAAAGCGACTTGAACGATCCGTTACATAATCTTCAGGGTAATAAAACTCTCCCGCCGGCAGTTGATCAAAAATTAATTGGCGTAAATTATCTATTTGTTTACCTTGCTTTGCCGATACCGGCAACAGATGAGCAAAGTCATGCTTTTTGTTAAGTTCTTTTAAGGTATCTAGCAGTTTGCCAGGCTCTGGCACCATATCAATTTTATTGATAACTAACCAACAAGGTAAACCTGACTGTTTTATTTTAGTGAGTACTAAGTCGTCATCGTCAGTCCAGCGTGTGCCTTCTATTACGAACAGCACCATAGAAACATCGCTTAATGAACTTGCCGCAGCTTTGTTCATAAGTTTGTTGATGGCTTTTTTTTCATCACCGTGCAGGCCTGGGGTATCTACATAAATAGCTTGTTTATTATCAAGCGTATCGATCCCCATAATGCGATGGCGAGTAGTTTGTGGCTTGCGTGAGGTAATACTAACTTTTTGGCCTAAAATACGGTTCAAAATTGTGGATTTACCAACATTTGGCCGGCCAACAATGGCAATCATACCGCAATAATTTTCAGTCATAAGGACAAACTCTCTAATATTTGTTTTGCAGCTTCTTGTTCAGCAATACGGCGACTTTTACCCACGCCTATTTTGTGTAACTTTAACGCAGCCACATCGCATTTGACGGTAAAAGTTTGAGCATGGTCTTTACCCTTTATTTCTGCTACTTGGTAATCGGGTAAGTCTAGTTGTTTACCTTGCAGGTATTCCTGCAGCTGTGTCTTGTTATCTTTTATTTGTTCATCGGGATCAAGCGCTTGAATTCTTTTATCGAACAGCTTAGCTATTGATAAGGCCGCTGCATCTAAACCAGATTCAATATAAATAGCGCCCAGAACCGCTTCAACGGCATCGGCCAAAATTGAATCACGCCGACGACCGCCGCTTTTCATTTCACCCGGACCCAGTTTAATCAAATCGCCTAAAGACAGCTCTCGAGCAACTTTTGCTAAGGTCTCACCTTTGACTAAGTTTGATCGCATCCGAGTAAGTTTACCTTCAGGTAAACTGGGAAACTTCTCAAACACTCGTTGAGCAATAACAAGACCAAGTACTGCATCGCCTAAAAATTCTAGGCGTTCATTATGTGTTTTTGCAGCACTGCGATGAGTAAGTGCTTGGCGCAGCAATGACACATCTTTAAAGGTGTAGTCAATGTGTGCTAGTAATTTTATATACGGATCAATCAAGGCTTATCTCAAATACTGAAGTAGGTTTAATAGATAAGCAAAAGTCATATTATTTAATCGCACCGATACGGTCGAAACGAATACCCGTGGGAATAAAAGTAGGCAAAAAATCTTCTTCCTTACGATCAAACTCAAAGCTAGTCCAAATAAATACCGCTTTTCCGACAATATTTTCTTCCGGCACAAAACCCCAGCGACGGCTGTCGGCCGAGTTATCACGATTATCGCCCATTACGAAATACTTTCCCTGCGGAATAATATGGGTGCTAGCTGGACCAATGATACGGGGATCTCGTAAAATTTGATGCTCGGCTTCACCCAGTTTTTCAGTAAACAAGGCTAATGATGCGCCATGTACTTCGGCATTACTGCGGCCCATTGATTTCAAATTGACCGCCATTTCAGGAGCGCATATTTCTCCGGCTACGCAAGCAGCTTGAATATAGATTTGCTTGCCACGATAGTGGACGGTTTCGCCAGGCAATCCAACCACTCTTTTAATATAATCAACCTTTTCATCTAGCGGGTACTTAAATACAATGACGTCACCCCGCTTTACCGCACCTGTTGCCAAAATTTCAGCACGGGCAACTGGATCTCTTAAACTATAGGCGAACTTTTCAACCAACAAAAAATCCCCTACCAGTAGTGTTGGAAACATAGAGCCTGATGGAATTTGGAACGGTTCATAAATAAACGATCTAAATATCATCACACCAAAAAATATGGGAAACATCTGCTTGCAAAAATCAACCGCTGCAGGCATTTCATCATCGACGCTTAATACTTTTGCTAATGCGCCAGAATTACTTCCATCTGCACTTGCAGACGTCACGACTACCTTTGGTGCAAAAAAGAGTGAATAAACTAACCAAACTAAGCCAGTTAATGCACTTGCTACAACTAGGATAATGGAAAAATAAGTGGCCATTAATTGTCTACCTTAAGTATGGCTAAAAACGCATCTTGAGGTAACTCTACATTACCCACTTGCTTCATACGTTTTTTACCGTCTTTTTGTTTTTGTAAAAGTTTTTTCTTACGGCTAATATCACCGCCATAACATTTGGCAATTACGTTTTTGCGTAATTGTTTCACTGTACTACGTGCAATAACATGATTACCAATTGCAGCCTGAATAGCAATATCAAACATTTGTCTAGGAATAAGCTCGCGCAGTTTCTCAACTAACAAGCGGCCTCTGGCAGATGTATTGCTTTTGTGCGTAATAATGGCCAGAGCATCAACACGCTCGCCATTTATCAAAATGTCTAAACGACACATATCAGCAAGCTGGAAACGCGTGAAATTATAATCCAATGAAGCAAAACCACGACTGGTCGACTTTAGTCTATCAAAAAAGTCTAGTACCACCTCAGCCATAGGTAGATCGTAGGTAATGGCTACTTGTTTACCATGATATACCATTGCTGTTTGCATACCGCGCTTTTCTACACATAAAGTAATAACATTGCCTAGGTATTCTTGCGGCACTAATATATGCGCGGAAACTATGGGCTCACGAATTTCTTCAATGTCGTTAACCGACGGCAGCTTGGAAGGACTGTCCACTTTATATATTTCACCTTGGGTAGTTTTTACTTCGTACACTACCGTTGGCGCCGTTGTAATCAAATCGAGATCATATTCACGTTCTAATCGCTGCTGAATAATCTCCATGTGCAACATGCCTAAAAATCCTATCCGAAAGCCAAACCCCAGTGCTGTTGAACTTTCAGGTTCATAAAACAATGAAGAATCGTTTAGGCTCAACTTAGCTAGGGCATCACGAAAGTCTTCGTAGTCGTCTGAGCTTACAGGAAACAAACCTGCATATACCTGAGGCTTTATCTTTTTAAAGCCCGGCAACGCTTTTGCCGCAGGATTTTTCGCCAGCGTAATAGTGTCGCCTACCGGAGCGCCGTTAATCTCTTTGATGCCCGCGATAACAAACCCTACTTCACCCGTTCTTAGTATCGGCATTTCAGTTTGTTTAGGCGTAAACACACCAATTTTATCTGCTTGGTGGACTACCCCTGTAGACATAATTTTTATTTTATCTCTCGCTTTTAACTCACCGTTAACAATGCGCACCAAGGACACAACACCTTGGTAGTTGTCAAACCATGAATCTATTATTAAGGCCTCAAGCGGTGCGTCTTTGTTTCCTTTTGGGGGCGGTATTTTGTTTACAATGACTTCAAGTACATCATGGATGCCTACGCCAGTTTTAGCCGAACATCTTACGGCTTCTATTGCATCAATACCTATAATATCTTCTATTTCTTCAGCAACTCTGTCGGGCTCTGCCTGTGGCAGATCTATTTTATTCAAAATAGGAACCACTTCTACATTTAGGTCTAAAGCGGTATAGCAATTTGCTAAGGTTTGCGCTTCAACTCCTTGTCCAGCATCCACAACTAGCAAGGCACCTTCACATGCAGCCAGTGAGCGCGATACTTCATAGCTAAAATCGACATGTCCTGGTGTATCAATGAAATTAAGCTGGTATTTTTCGCCGTCTTTAGCATTGTAAAATAGAGTAACGCTTTGCGCTTTTATGGTAATTCCACGCTCTCTTTCTATGTCCATTGAATCGAGAACCTGATTTCCCATCTCACGCACTGTTAGGCCACCGCACTCTTGGATGAGTCGGTCAGCCAAAGTCGATTTACCATGGTCAATATGCGCGATAATGCTGAAGTTACGAATATTCTTGAGTTGCATATAAAAAGAGTTACCTACTATGTTCTATATCCCTTGCAATAAAGGTTAGCAAGGCAAAAAGTTGATGAAAGACTAATTAATTACCAAGCGTATTGCTTTGGAAATTGACAAACAACAATGGCTCATCGATTACACGATTTATTCGCGTGCAATAAAGAAGCCGGATAGTACCGTTTTGCGAGACAAATTGCGACTTATCAAGCACAAAAGCAATGCTTTGATACAATTTAATGTTGAATTTAGATTTACATAACAAACTATTACCTTAGCTCGGTTCTTATGTAAGGTTAACAAATATTTTCTCGCTAAAAAAATCTCGCTAATGTTCAATTTTATGAACAGGAATTTCGTGCTTGTGGGTAACCACTTGGGAAATTGTAGCACCTAAAAAAATAGGCATGAACTGGTGTTTATTGCGAGGATGTTTAGAAAAAGCCGACGCCCACCAAAAGCCGCAAAGCGCGGCGACGCTGGCAACAAGTAGCCCGATTAGTTCATGAACACTTGGGAATATCGCGTCAAAAATAGTCGCACTCACTATTAGCAACAACAACGGCACTATGTACACCATAAGCGAAGCCCACAGTAATGCTTTTTCACTAATCCCAATTTTAACTTGTTGACCTATAGCAAGTACACAAGGCACTTCTATAAAAACATGATTGGCTTTTGGCGTAAACGCTTTTGCAATAGTACTTGTTGGACAGGCATCGCTTGCTTTGCAACCAGCGCAGGTTGTCTTAACTTGAGTTTCAACCCAAACATGGCTGCCGTCTACGGCCACCACTGTTCCCATTTCTTCAATCATTGAAAGCTGTCCGAATATTGCGTTGCATTGTTTTTACAATATTATATTGCCCATACAAGCTACGGTCTATCATTTATTAACACAATAGAGTTTGCCATTTTACTTGCTGTCTCTAGCGGAATTTCACCCACCACGGTCACTTGTATTCGTCCATCTGAAATAGACACTATTGAAGTTGCATCTGTGGCGAAGGCGATATCTTCTTGCGCCACATCAGTGGCCTTCATCACGTAAATTGACACATCAACCAAGCCATCACTCACCATCATGTACTCAGCGGCTTTGCCTGTTAACGATATCCGGCGCAAATTCTCGGTCACCGTTTGCATGCCCACTGGCATATAGCCCAAGGTCCAAGGCAACTGTTGGTTAAGTGTGCTTTGTGTAACCGCAACTGGTGGCATTTGGTCTGCCTGAATATTAACAAAGTGTTGCTGTACATCTTCATTTATCGATAACTGAGTAACTTGAATTTGTTCTAGTAATGCACCTTGCAAATCATACATATTTAGTTTTAGTAATAAACCGGTTTGTTCGTCTAACCACAAATGATATTGATAGCGTGACTTGTCTCTGCTTATAACTCTTATTTGCTGTGCCATGCGCCCAGACACTCTGTTACGTCCCATAAGCAAGACTTCATAACCCGCATTTAGTAGATCGGGCCTATGGGTAAATGCGTGCGGAATAGGCCCATCAATTGTGCTTGCACGAATACTAAGTGGCGCAAAACCCGGTTCAAAAATACTTAACTTGTTGTTAATACGAATTTGCTCAAATCCTGGGCCGTTTAATAAGCTCAGTTGCTCTGCAAAATCTCCATTTTCAAGCTTCGCATGACGCCATATATAAGGCATCGTTTCGCGCTGAGCGCTTGTTACCACAAAGCTAATTTCAAACGATGCTTGTTTAATCGTGTTTGCTAAACGTCTCATCCATGCGTGGGCTGATAATGCGTCAAAGTCATTGTCGGTTGAAAGCGTATTTTTTGGTGTGTTTAGGTCGCTGTCTTGACCATCATTTTGAGACAATACCGGTATATTCGTGTCTACCGAGCCCGAAGCATCAATGGCAGTTGGCGACTCAATTTGTAGTTGACTTGATTCCGCAGCCTGCATCGCACTTGCTGTTTGACTCAGTGCTAATGCAATAGTAAATAAGAAAACAGCCGCCAGTGAAGCTATCACAGGCGGCTGTTTTTTGGCTAATTTTTGTGTCATATTACTGCGTGTTATTACCACTTTCATCAAATTTTTCTTCTTCACCTTCGCTGGCATTAGTGCTTACACCCTCGGGTGCTAAGTTTCGCAATCGCTGTTGACGTACATGATCTTGAATAAGTGAATTAATTTGGCGTCTTTGCTGGAGCAATTGATCCATACGATCCTGCTGAGAATTATTAGCAGCTTGCAAACTCACAGGCGCCAAACCACCTTGTGGACCTATTTTCGGTAAAGCCGTCATAAACGGTTCAGTAATTTCTGGTTTATTATATGTTTGAACACCAAATATTACCATTGCGGTCACGCAAGCAACCATCGCTAATTGACCGCTTTGCCTAAGAACAGG
Source organism: Glaciecola sp. (assembly GCA_047621065.1). GTDB lineage: Bacteria > Pseudomonadota > Gammaproteobacteria > Enterobacterales > Alteromonadaceae > Glaciecola. Next base: position 10,246 of record JBLHMY010000008.1, read on the forward strand.
TAATACCGCCGACACAACAGGCAATTCTCGCCAAGTTGATTTAGGTGCAACCATCGCCAACTCGCTTTGTAAGGCTAACGCGATGTTGTCGCTGATGTTAAAGGACACATCATGCGTCATATCGTTGCGCAATAAATCTCGGGTTAAATGATAGCTTCGCCATTTCGCACTAAGCGTCGCATCACTCATAATTGATCTAACAAAAGTAGCTTGTTTGTCGTCTATTATTTCACCGTCGACCATTGCCGATAACTTTTCATACTCTTTTGTCATACACCCAATATCCTGTACCAACACACCTATTCGAGTAACAAATAAGCTGTTCGTTCATTTTGTTGTGTTAAATCTTTTCGTTTTTGCATTAACTCAATGAAAAGACATAGTTTATTTATTTTTTGCAGACTAAATAATGTCATTTTAGTGCACATAAAACAGCGCAAAATAATAGCTCAATTTTCAATTAACGGTAAAATTACTTTATCAATCGCTTCCCTAGCTCTAAATATCCTAGACCTTACTGTTCCTACTGGGCATTCCATCACAGTAGCAATCTCTTCATAACTTAAGCCTTCAATTTCCCGCAATGTTATCGCCGCGCGTAAATCGTCGGGCAGATTGTCGATAGCAGCAAAAAGTTTGGTTTGTAATTCTTCAGACAACAAGGTTTTCTCTGGCGAAGCATTTTCTTTTAAGGCATCGCTTCCATCATAAAAATCGGCTTCTTGTGCATCAACATCGCTTGCGGGTGGCTTTCGACTTTGTGAAGTTAAATAGTTTTTAGCGCTGTTCACCGCTATTCTATATAACCACGTGTAAAAAGCACTCTCGCCTCTAAAATTCGGTAATGCTCTGTAGGCCTTTATAAAGGCCTCTTGGGTAACATCTGCTACATCGCCTGAATTTTTGACATAGCGCGATACTATGTTCATCACTTTGTTTTGGTGCCTAACTACTAACAAGTTAAACGCGTTTTTGTTACCGCTTTGTACTTGCTTAACCAGTTCTTGGTCGGTTATTAGCTCGCTCATTAATATCACGTATCCTTTAATCTACTGCCGTGATGACCGCGGGCAAGTGCTATAATTGACCCGTGCTTTACGATTAAGTTCGAATATTAGCAAAATTACAGTAGAAAAAGGCAATTTTTGATATTTTATAGTTAAGTTATAGCTTATTTAGTATTATGGTCTAATGAAATAACACATTCACCGAGTGCTTGCAAAATAATGTCTGAAAAAGTAATTGCGCAAAGCAAACCACAAGTAGAACACAGGTGCGATCTCCTCGTTATTGGAAGTGGTGCTGCTGGACTCAGTTTAGCTTTAAATATAGCCGATCACTGCAATGTAATAGTGTTGAGTAAAAGTGATATTGATGAAGGCAGCACGCGCTATGCACAAGGTGGCATAGCCGCTGTGTTTGATGACAACGACTCAATAGAAAGTCATATCCAAGATACATTGAAAGCAGGCGCAGGAATATGCAACGAGGAAGTCGTTAGGTTTACTGCTCAAAATGCAAAACAAAGTATGCAATGGCTTATTAGTAAAGGCATGCCTTTTGATCAAGAAAAAGATGAAAACGGTAATGTTAAATTTCATCTAACGCGTGAGGGTGGGCATTCACACCGCCGAATTTTACATGCCGCTGATGCAACCGGCGCTGCAGTTCAAAACACCTTGTCAGACAGTGTTAAAAACCACCCTAACATTCATTTATTTGAGCGCTATAACGCTATTGACCTAATTAAAACAGACAAAAGCGACAGCAGTTGTGTTGGTGCCTACGTGTGGAATCGTAACGCAGAAAAAGTAGAGTCTATAAGAGCAAAGTTTGTTGCGCTTGCCACCGGCGGCGGTAGCAAGGTTTATCAATATACTTCAAACCCCGATGTATCGAGCGGTGACGGTATTGCAATGGCTTGGCGAGCAGGTTGCGATATTGCTAATATGGAATTTAATCAATTTCATCCAACTTGTTTATATCACCCTGATGCAAAAAACTTTTTGATTAGCGAAGCCTTGCGTGGCGAAGGTGCTTACTTATGTCATGGCGACGGCACTAGGTTTATGCATCAGTTTGACGAAAGAGGCGATTTAGCGCCGCGTGATATAGTAGCTCGCGCCATAGACTTTGAAATGAAACGCTTAGGTGAAGACTGTATGTATTTAGATATTAGTCATAAATCGAGTGATTTTATTGTCAAGCACTTTCCCAATATTTATCGCAAATGTCGCAGTTTGGGGATAGACATAACACGCCAACCCATTCCGGTAGTGCCTGCGGCACATTATAGCTGCGGCGGTGTAGTAACCAACCTTAATGCCAGAACTAATTTGGACAATGTCTATGCCATTGGCGAGGTTGCTTACACTGGTTTACACGGCGCTAACCGAATGGCCAGTAATTCATTGCTTGAATGTGTAGTATTTGCGCATGCTTGTGCAAAACACATTTTAGCAAGCGGCCAGTTAGGACACAGTAAACAACAGTCTGCCAACGCAAACGTGGCTATTCAGCCTTGGGATGAAAGCCGTGTAATTGATTCAGACGAAGCAGTTATTATTCAGCACAACTGGCATGAATTGCGTTTGTTCATGTGGGACTACGTCGGCATAGTGCGCTCAAACAAACGATTAGAGCGCGCCTTAAGGCGTATTAACTTATTGAAACAAGAAGTTGATGAGTATTATTCTTATTTTAAGGTCAGCAATAATATGCTTGAGCTGAGAAATTTGCTATGTGTTGCTCAGTTAATAGTAAGCTGTGCAATTAAGCGTAAGGAAAGTCGTGGCCTGCACTACAACCTTGATTATCCAAACTTATTAGATGATTCAGGTCCCACAATTATAAATAAAAATATGCCACTATAACGATTGATGAGTAGCACATAACGTAGCGGTTTTTTAGGTACTAGTAGCATATTTTGCCCTGAAGGTAACATGGATGTTTACCCGCAAGCTTGCGATGCAATACGAAATTCAAGGTGTTCGGCTGAGTTAACTGACTGCTCAATACAGTCTGTTTGGGCAGGGCAATCGCTTGTTTAAACACAGTGTTAATTTCAAATTCACCCTGATAAAACCGATAACTATTTGCCAGATCCGAAACCAATAGCGCTTTTGAAAACATACCGTGGGCAATAGCTGTTTTGAAACCAAAGAGCTTTGCGCATACGCCGTACAGATGAATAGGGTTATAATCACCTGAAATTTTTGCGTATTTTCGGCCAATATCACTGGCGAAATTGAGATTGGATCTTGATTGCGTAAAGTCACCAGGCAACGGCTTAGTAATGACACCGCAGAACGCACCTTTACGTGTATTTGTAATCCAGTCAGGCGCTTGCTTGCGCTCAAGATTTTTGGTTTGTGCAGTGTCTGTATGCTTTGCTCGAGCTAAATAAAAACTTGTGGCTTTTACTTGAGGAATAGATGAGCTTAAAACAGACGTGCTATAGGCTGTTGTAATTACTTCGAATAACCAACCTTTTTTATGAACGTAAACATTGCCAAAATGGGTTCGTAGATGAATTTTCTCACTTTGACTAGGCAGTCGATTAACAGTTATTTGATTAGCAACCTGCACCATCCCCATGGGCGAAAAAGGAAAATCTTTGTTTACCATCATCTCTAATTGTAAAGGCAATGACAGTGTTTGCATATAATTTGGATGAACCAGGGCTGCCAGTGGCAGCTGCCATTTAGTTAAAGCATTGTAGGCATTGCAATGCTTTGGTTCAATTGTGATCTGCCGCTCGTAGCTTATATCAGGCATGAGGATAATGCTCTGCGTCGCGTCTTTTTGAAAACTTACGGCGGGTTTATGGGTAAACGCTTTAACATATAGCGCGAGCATTTTAGTATTCATATTCATGCTAGATGCCAAATAAGATGCCTGCATATACTTTTGTATTGCGACGAACTGAGAAGACACTTAGGTATAAAAACCCACTGCACTTTTGCTGACATTAATTGACTCGAACATTTCTTGTCTGAGATTTCCTTAAATGCTAACCAGCATCCAAATGGGGTATACACCGATTTCATTTCACACAAAATAGCTGTACATTGATGTACGCCCCCCACTTTTTGTATGCCAATACATGCCGCAGGCTCAGACTCATGTAGCACAAAGTGAGTAACAATATGCTGCTTTTGCCTGTTAAAATTAGGTCCGTTAAGTAAAACCGCACATAAGCCCGCTAATCCTAGCAAGGCAATATGTGTACCAACCGGCAAACTGTGCTCGGCTATTATCAATGTAAACCCAAACGCTGCGCACAGACAAACATTATTAACCTGCTTAACAAAGCGCTGAGATGAGCCAAGTTCTATTATGCTAGACACAAATAGGGCTTACCTGTTGTTGTATAGTATAGTTATTTTATTCAGCTTTAATTTTTACTCGGTCCAGCACTATCGAGACCATTTGAGCTAAGTCTGGGTCCATGCATTTCTGATGACCCATAAACCATGAAAACAAGTCAGGATCATCGCAGGTTAGTAAACGCTCTAAGGTTTCTTGTTGTTGAAAATTGAGTGTGTCAAATGCTTGGTCAACAAACGGCAATAAAAGTACATCAAGTTCCAACATGCCTCTTCTGCATGCCCATCTTAATCGCGCTAATCGTTTGGGTTCAAATAACTTGGCGTCCAATACAACTTCCTCTTTACTTGGTTTCAATGACCATAGGATAACATTAAGATAAGCCCCAAAAAACTGATCTTATAATAATTGTTACTTTAATCAGTAAATCTTCTCGCGGCTATTGTAAAATGGCCAACAAGCCCTCAACTTTACCTACTGGGGTAAATATTTTCACTACATCTATACATTCTACAGGAGCGTGCAACGTGGCTAATCATTCATTTATGGCAGCATTAGATGACCTAAGTATTATTAGCGTCACAGGGGAACAGCGCTTTGATTATTTGCATGGTCAAATAACAGTAGCCACAAAAGGGTTCAACAGCAAAAATGTAAAACTTGCCGCCCACTGCGACTTTAAAGGAAAAATGTTTGCTGCAATGATGGTAAGCGAATTAGATGGTGCGTTTTTATTATCTATGCATAAAGAGTCTGCGCTTGAAAGCCAAGCCCAGTTGAAAAAATACGGCGTGTTCTCCAAAGTAGATATAGCAATAACCGATGAACTGCATCCGGTTGGCATTGTTGGGGAGCAAAATATCAAACATTTGAAAGTGCTCTTTCCGGCGCTGGGTAGCAGCGCTATGGGCGTTGAAAACAATGATTTTGGGCAAGCAATATGTTTCAACGACACCAGTTTACGCTACTTATGCTACTTAACCGGCAAAGGAAAGCAAAGACTACTGGACATCAGCGACACAACAGCTTTTTACGCTTGTGAAACGTGGAATATGTTAGAAATTGAAGCCGGTATTGCTAACATACAAGCAGCTACTGTGTGTCAATTTGTTCCGCAAATGCTTAATTTTCAAAGCATACAAGCAATCGACTTCGACAAAGGGTGTTATATGGGACAAGAAGTTGTCGCCAGAACAAAATTTCTAGGTAAAAACAAACGGGCAACTTTCCTCTTAGCTGGCAATATTCCGAGCGACTTAGCCGTTAATGCCGGTGACAACATAGAAATACAAATAGGTGAAAGTTGGCGTCGCGGAGGTGTTGTTGTGCGCGCGGCAAGTAGTATAGGGCCGGAAAATGAAAAAAGTGTGGGTAGCAATAGCCACGAATTAAAAATACTTGCTGTTATGCCAAATGACACCGCACCGAACACTGTGGTACGCTTAAAAAATACTGACGTTATGCTTAACCTATTGCCATTACCATACGAAGTAAGCGCCTAGTGTTAACTTCGTAAGCTTAACATTCATATATTTACTTGACGAAAAGGATACTTATGCAAATTGCCGACAATCACGTGGTCACCCTACATTACGCCGTTAAAACACAAAATGGTGACCTTATTGATGAGTCTAAATCTTCCGAACCCCTTGCTTTCATCCAAGGTTCTCACTTTATGATAGCGGGTCTTGAGGACGCATTATATGGAAAGCAAAAAGGCGAAAAATTTGAAATTACCGTTGAGCCCGAACAGGCATATGGGCACAGACAAGACCAACTAGTACAAGAAGTTCCCGCCAACATGTTTGAAGGTATGGAAATAGAAGTTGGAATGAGTTTCAGAGCCACTACTGACCAAGGTGAGCAATCAGTCATTATTATCGATAAAGACGACGATAATATTACTGTAGACGGCAATCATCCGCTGTCAGGCATGACACTGATGTTTGATGTAAGCATTGAGGATGTGCGAGAAGCCGCCGATGAGGAACTGGAGCATGGGCACGTACATGGGGCTGGCGGATGTGGGCATTCACATTAACCACTAAAAGATATAATAAAAGGAGCGTAGGGAAATTAAATAGTCACCACGCTTCTTTTAATATGTTTCTATATTTTGGCTAACTTAGGGCATCTGCGCCCTCTTCTGAAGTGCGGATTCTAATAGCTCGCTGAACGTCATAAACGAAAATTTTACCATCGCCAATTTTTCCGGTTTTTGCTACTTCAATAATACTCTCTACTACTAAATCTACAATATCATCGTTGACGACCACTTCCACTTTTACCTTTGGTAAAAAATCTACCTGATATTCTGCGCCCCTATATAATTCCTGATGGCCTTTTTGCCGTCCAAACCCTTTTACCTCGGTAATTGTCAAGCCAGATACACCTGCGGCTGCTAGCGCCTCTCTAACATCGTCAAGTTTGAAGGGTTTAATTATGGCTTCTATCTTTTTCATAGTAAATTACTCGTTGTCATAAATCGTAGGAATAGGTACACGCTTATGTTGTGTTTTAGTATAAATGTGTATTAAGCGCTCATCAACAGCGTTATCTTTGCTTTTACCTTCTAAAAAATCATCAATTTGAGCGTAAGTCAGTCCAAGCGTAGCTTCATCGGCCAGCTGTGGCTGTAAGGTCTCAAGGTCGGCCGTGGGTGCTTTTGTAATAATATTCTCAGGTGACCCTAAATAACCGGCAACTTGTCTAACCTGACGCTTGCTTAAACCAAACAACGGCGCTAAATCACAGGCTCCGTCGCCAAATTTTGTGTAAAAACCGGTGACGTTCTCAGCTGAATGATCGGTGCCTAATACAAGGCCTCTGGTCAAGCCAGCAATATCATATTGGATAGCCATACGTGTGCGCGCTTTAGCATTACCCTTTACAAAATCATCTAAATAGCTACTAATTTCAGCGCTGTCAAAATTATTAGCGTTGGTTAACGCATCCATCGCAGTTTGGTGAATAGCATCGGCGCCAGCTTTAACATTAGCAGTTATCGCTAAGCTTGGCGATATAAAATCGATGCTGGCCTGCGCATCGGCCTCGTCGGCTTGGTTTGCGTAAGGTAGTCGAACCGCAATAAAACGATATTGCTCAGACTGCTCACCCGCTTCTTCATTCAAAGCATTAACTGCCAACTGCGCTAACCGTCCCAAAGTACATGAGTCTATGCCACCACTAATGCCCAGTACTAAGGACTTCATACCCGAACCTAATAACTGTTGTTTAATGAAGTTAACACGACGTTTCACCTCAAATTCGAGGTCTATAACAGGCAATACACGCATTTCGTCAATAATGGTTTGTTTTGTCATAACAGACTCCGTTTAATATTTATCTTGTATGGTCAATATAATGATAATGAAGGTTTTTATACTGCGTCCGCTGCAAGGTATAGTATTTAACAAGTGTCGGTATATGTGTATACCGATGCAACGACTCTCCTGTTGTATAGTTTACATGTATTAATTAGGAGTAGTGAAGTGAAATCTAGTGACAGTGTGTGTAATGCGTTAAGAAACAGTGACAGCAAATCGCTTATGAATATGCCAGGACAACAAAAACCACGCTACAATAACCTATATAAACCGGTTACCGAAAAAGGTATGACACTTTTGGAAATGTTAATTGCCCTTGCAGTTGTTGCGATTGTACTTACCGTTGTTGCTCCAAGTGTTCAAACTATTCTTGCCAAAAACCGAACCACCTCAGAGATTAATGAATTAAGCGCGGTAATTCAATTCGCTCGTTTTACCGCAATTGACCAAACTAGCACGGCTGTATTATGCCCATCGGCTAATTACTCAACCTGCAGCACCAACTGGAATAATCCTAAAATAGTCTTTATTGATGCTAATAACAACAATACTCGCGATACTTCAGAGCCACTTCTTATGAGCACTACCGCTATAGCAAGCAGCAACACTATGACTGGACCGACTACCGCAATTTCATTTTTAGACTCAGGTGCTGCAAATGCCAGTACTAGTATTAAAATTTGTCCTAACACTAACGAAAATAAATTGGCTCGGTCTATCAACATCAATGCCCAAGGCAGGGTGAGGATGAGTATAGACAGTGATAATAACGATATCTTCGAAGATACCAGCGGCACTGATCTTAGCTGTAGTTAGGATTCTATTCCAATGGTCAGTATTTAAATTCCAATAGACACGTAAGCTATACCTCTTATTAAGACGAATAGGAGATGTAGCTTGATGACCCAAAAAACGGGTTTTGGTAGCGGATTTACCTTGCTTGAGGTGCTTATAAGTATAACTGTTTTATATGTGGTGTTAGGAATTGCTGCACCAAGCGCAAAAAGAATTTTAGATGTGCATAGAATTGCCGCTGATATAAACCATACCAGCGCAATAATCAGATTCGCAAGAACCTTTGCCATTAGCCAATATCAAACGACCAAAATTTGTCCTGCGCCCGACCACACCACCTGCACCAGAAACTGGAACAAATCACTTATCGTATTTGTTGATACTAATAACAACAACCTTCGCGACATAGATGAGCCATTACTAGCAGCTAGCTCTGGACTGAATAAGCAGCACAAAATGAAAGGCCCAAACACATCCATACGCTTTTATGAAAACGGTGAAAATGCTTCGCCTGCAAGTTTAACTGTGTGTCCAAAGTCTAACGACAGCACACTAGCAAGAGCAATTTATGTGAGCCTGCAAGGACGCATTAGGTTGAGTATTGATCACAATAACGACGGTGTACACGAGCGTATAAAAAACGTCAATTTAGTGTGCGCTTCGTTTTAAAATTATTCAATCAAAGGCTTGAACGGTTTTGCCTTGTTAATTAGAAGTGTTGTTGCATAAAAGTGAGCGTACATAGCACTTCAGATTATTGTCAATATACATTAACAATTCCAGCAGTATTCACTCGACTCAATCGTACCGTTGGCATTCACGTCCCATCCTTTGCGACCATCACTGTAAAAATAAAGATCCCCAGTACCTTCAACAAACGAGCCTGCAGCTGGAACCGCCTTAATCAGGTATGCTTGGCCATTTGTACTTACGCTTTCGATTACCAGCGTATACTTTTTGTTCGCAGCAGGTTCAGACGCTGGAGAATAGGCAGCAAATATTGCGGGTTCACCCGTATCACCGCTGGAAACCGCAGCGCCTTTATAACTAAAATTGGAAGCACTATGGCGCTCCATTGCACTGGCAAAGGCCATTAAGTCAGCTTGTGCTGCACCGCGAGCGCTGCTGGCAATCATGCCTTGGTAACTGGGATAAGCAACAGCAGAAATAATTCCTATTATGGCAACTACTATCATCAATTCTATTAATGTAAAACCTTTAGCGTGTTCAACTGGCATTGGGAATTCCTCAAATTTTTTAAAAAAATTACCTAAGTGCGCATTAACTTAGCTATTTAAGCGCTTCAATAACTAAGCCATATGCGAACCTAGGGTTTTTCTATTTCTGTTTTCCAAATATCTTTTTGTACCCGCTCAAAACGACCATATATGTTTTGCGCTAAGCATTCAAAATCACTACCACACGCTACTTCAGCGCCAAACTCATCAATTTTTATCACAGCAGAAACACACTCAGCACCTAAACAAACAACAGGTTTAACGATATTTTCAATCAAAATTTTGGTGTCTGGCGCAATACCGGTTTGAGCAAGTTGCGCGTACCTATCTTGTGGTTCTTTTTCATTGTTACGGTTTATATCTGCAACCGCGTTGCCATTTATCATACTGACTAAATAAGCACGACTATTCCCGGTAGGCGGAGCACATAAACTGTCGCTTGCTGAAGCCGGCAAATAGGTTGTAAAGAACACTTTATAATCAAGAATTAATGGCGATGCTAATACCTTTTCACCGCCATTCGTTAGCCTAATTCTCCAACCTTCTTTGTCTAAGAAGGCCGTTGAAGCAATTTCACGCTCGGTTTCATCGCTAGAGGTTAATAGATGATCAGTTGCATCATATAAACTTTCTTCGGTAAACGCGGTGGTGGGGAGTAAAAATTTACCATCTGCGTCGGTATTAAACACACCGGTGTCTCTAATAAGGTAAAACTGGTCATTAATAGTGGTATCTAGAGGGCCTGCTCTAAAACCAGAACCAATGGCCACGGCATAATATTGTTCTTCGCCTAGTAATATTTCTGACACATCAGGACCATAATAAAAACGCCTATTATCTTGCGCTGTGTCGCCAGAGAAAGTACCCAGTAAACCACCTTTGACCAGCTCACTTATGCTTTCGCCGTTATATATATCGAGTCTGAACAATTGTCCGCCTATATCAGCAACATATAGGTGATCAGCCAAGCCGTCTTTATCTCTATCAACAGCCGAAATTCTTGCGGGAATACTATACTTCATATCATCCAGAACCAAATCAGCATCAGCATCACTGGCAGACCACAGTAAAGTACCATCGTTAGCATCAACTATAAATACGCTGTTACCAACAGAGTCGAATGAGCGAACTGTTTTATCGTCTTGTGCATCATCATAGCCGCCACCAATAATCATTACGTCTTTAACGGTGTCGCCAATTTTAACTTTTGTTAAGATGGGTCTGGACCATGTTTGACCTAAGTTTGCAAAGTCTCCTTCGCCGCCGTTTATGCTAAAGACCAACTTTGGATCTGTCTTTGAAGTTACGTCAAAAACATAATAGTTGTTGCCGCCGCGACGCATGCCCAAGTACAAATAGATTTTGTCGTCAAAGTTGCGGATAACTAAATCCCCGTCCAGACCATATTTATGGTTGAAAGAAGAGGTGTCTCTATAAAAATCGTTAATATTGCTAAGCAATTCTTTCGGCATAATGGCAAAGTTCTCACTGCCATCTTCCGCGTCAATAGAATGTAAAAAACCATGATTGGTGGCAACAAACACTGCACTGTCAGTACTGCTGTAATTAACAATAACAGGTTGAGAATGAATTGGGTCGCCCATTTGCAGGCGCACATCGGTAGTAGAACCATCCCCATCTTCGTCACGAACATCTACACCGCGGGCCCATTTCAAGACTTCTATTCTTAATAACTCTGCATCGGCCATTGTATTTATTGCAAGGTCGGTGGTAGTAATGTTGGTGTTGTTTTCATCAATAACATTGGCACTGTTAAAAAGAGTGCCCGGCGTATTTTCAAAAAAATACAGGTTACGAACAAGGTCTAACCTACTTGCCGCGCCGCCCTCGCGCACTTCATTACCATCGGCAAGCGTAGACCAATAACTATGACTGTTCTCTGCAAAGAAACCGGTAGCAGGATTAACTGCATTTATACCATTTCTATCGAGTATTTTATCTCCCTCGATGCGATATTTTTTAAGGTTTCCGGGCCAAAGAGTACCTTCAGCGGGCTTAAATAAAGCAAAGTAAAGTTCGTCTTTATGCGACAAACGATTCAATTGATTTACCGCAACTCCAGGCGAAACGAAGGTCGAATTAATGTCTTTTACCTGACGTAAAATAGTTTGAAAAGCCTCTAACAATTTTTCGCTATTGTCGGCCTGATAAAAACCACCGCCGCTTTGTAATGCAATTTGATTAAGAAAATTATTAGCAATCGAATCGGCAGCGAAACCTATTGTATGGGTTACAATGCGGGTATCAATGACTGAATCGCCTGCATCACTTATATTTTTAGCCAAATCTAAGCCACACTGTTCACCACCACTACCGGTGCATGTTTTACCTAGCATCGCTTCTATTTTTGCAACCGAATGATTATTATTAGCCTGCCCATCAGACAGCAGCACAATATGGTTGTTTGTTTGACAGGTTAAATCTTCAATTGGTGATATGTAAGTTGCGCCCATAGGAATATATTCCCCGCGACAGTCCCAGTCATCTAAATTATCTTCCTGACATCCAGCTGGCCTTACCGGATCGCTACCAATATAGGAGGAGCGATGACTAACGCGGGTGTTTCTTCTTACACTGCTTGATACGCTGCTATCGCCGCGCCTAAGTCCATAATCTACATCCAGGCCGCCAAAATACAAAGTGGCTTCATACAAAGTATCTACAATTGGCGTGTAGCCGCGCGTGCCTAAATCATCGACTTTACCTATTAAATGTTGTCTTACAGTAGAGGTTGTTCCCGGTGTTGCATTTCCCTCAAACTCAATAACTAAACGAGTAGCTGCCGATGCTTGCCCTCTGTAAGTGAAGGCTCCGCGGCGAACGGAACTAAAATCAGACATGATAAGCATCATTTCATTGCCTGAGTTCCAGCCTGTACGATCAACTATTTCTTGCACAATATTGGTTACTGAGGGACTTTGATAAACGCCATTTCGGTAGAAAGGTGGCATATCTTCCCAATTGATAGAAGCCGATGTTTTGGGTATGTCTCTTAGCTCATATCTGTCATGCGGACTAAAATCCCGGGGGCTGTTTAGGTTTGCCCCCCTAATTGTCATTCTTGCCCCTGGACTTAGTCCATTTTGATATGCAGTAAACTCTAAATATGCATTTAAAACGCTTGCACCTTGGGGTATGTTTAAATTTCTGAAACGAACCGCGGTATATCGGTTATTACTGGAAATAAACGTCAGTTCTTCTCCAGTGCTATCTCTGCCATCAAAGCGTTCTTCAGCGTTGTTGTCTTGCCTATCCACTTGATATATAAGTTTGTCTCTTACGCAACCATTTGCAGTGCTTTCATCATAAGTGATTACCAGCTGCGGCGACCTACTGCTGCCGTCATCGCTTGAAACAGCCCTACGATGAGACCCTGCAGCCATATCAATAGATTCCATAATTACCGCTAAATCATTACCACCGCACCAGTCAGCACGGTCAATTATTTCTTGAATAACGGGGGTGATATCAGGTGTATTGATGTTATCGCCGCTGCTTGGCCATGCGTTATCTGTATCCCAAATAACCTCATTAAACGTGGTTTCTCTGTCAGAAATATTATTAGTTACACTGCTAAATGCTACGGCATTAGCTGTCGCTTCACCAGCAATTCTAAAATTAGTTATTGTGTTATCCATAACGGTAGATGTAAAACGTAACATCGCGCTGGTGATCACAGCGCCACGGGGAATGTTTACATCTTGGTATCGAAAGCCCGAGTAAATGGTGACTAGATCTTGCGATAAAATAAGCTGGTTAGAATTAGTTTCTACCGTCCCATGAACTTCTCTAGCGTCGTCGTTGCTGTCTGTTACGGGTAAAATCAACTCAGGAGAAACTGGTGCGTCAATATCTCTTATAGGGTATAAAATTGGACCACCGAAGTCAGAGAAGCGCATTAATCCTGCATTAATATTTGTTGCACTTCCAAGCGCATCGCGAAGAGCATCTTGTACTTTTTGCATACGTGTGGTGGTTGTGCCATCCCGTCCACTCATGCTGCCCGAGGTGTCCATAATAAAGAGCACATTAGGTTTGTAGGTCACCACTGAGGAACTCGCGCCTAAGTAAATATCAAGATCATCGCCAAGCGCACTAAAGCTAATCATAAAGCTAAGTAAACACGCAGAAAATGAGAGGCCTAATTTTTTAAGAAACATAAGTATTACCTCGTTAATTCGATGCAGGTGCAAATACGGATGCTGTCAGCGTATTGGCTACCACATAGTTGCTACCTTCAGTTTGGCCACAACCTCTTACAATAAATATGTGACAGTTGATGTTACTACCGCCAATCACATTACTAGAGCCTCTGCATGCCTGTTCGCGTACAAAAGCTGTTTTCGACCAGCTATCTACAGGAGGATTATTACTGTAACGGCCTCCTGCCGTATGTCTTACATTAAAATCTAAACCATCGCTGGTAATTGCACGATCGGTACGATCGTCGTCAAAACAACTCATCGATTCTAGTGTTAAATCAATTGCGTCAAGCTGTCTTGCTTCAGACAAAGGATCGGTAAGTAAGGGATCAATCAATATCGATTCATCTTCCGCCTCAAATATCACACCCGCGATCGCAGCTTCCGCTGCGTCAAATGAAACAGATTTGCGCTCTATAGAACTTGCCATTTTGCCCTGCAATAAACTGCTAGATACCGACGAAACTCCTAAAATAGTGATTGATAGCAACACCAACAGGGCAAAGACCATTACTAAGCCATTTTGATTACTCATATACTTCCCCTTACAAAATTGCGCATATTTCTTAGTGTTACCGTTGTTTCAAATGCCTTGTAAAGGCCGTTGTCAGGCGCGGAAACCAAATCTTCATTGAGTAATTTAAATGTAAGTCTTCTATCCAAAGTAATATCGCCTTCTCCTTTCACCACAATTGCCATACGTAAGCTCACCACCTGATGATTTGCAAAGAAAGCATCGGCAAGCCCAGAGGCATCTATGTATTTTGTCGGTAAGGTTTCGCCGTTGTTGCTATTTGGATTAGCAATTCCATAAGTAACTTGAAAGGAAAGCACATCGTCTAAAATAGTGTAGGCGGCGTGTCCGTTATGCCCAATAGCCGCTTTCTGTCCGCGTATTACACGGCCATCAAAACCTCTGCATTTTAGGTTGCCATCTTCTACAAAGTACTCATTAACAACATAAAACTCTTCATCTGCCGCATATCCTAGCTTAAAGCCCCTACAATCTTTTGCACTTTGAAGACTTACCACCAAGGTATCGTTTGCGCCATCAGCCCCTTGATTACTGCCAAGCAACATTCTGTCGCTAAAATCTCCTGGAATTGGAATTGGGTGGTTACGTACAAAAGATTCTTCTTCTGCTATATCTACATCAATATTTAAGTTCGGATTCAATGCATCGTATAGCCCAACCATAAGTAGTTCAGATCGCATTCTGGTGACGATATAACGCCCGCTCTCTTGCGTACTGGCCATTGCCCTATTTAGCTTATCGGTTAAGGAATTACTTACCATTATTTGCACTACAGCGGCAGAAATAACTAACCCTAGCGCTAACGAAATCATTATTTCAACGAGGGAAAATCCACCTTGCTTATTTTTGTTTAAATTTCGCATTAAAGAGTTACCTCTTTTACTACGCAGTCATACTCGACTGAATCAGCGACATTACAATTTGCATTCGCTTTTTTAAAATCACCTCGCCAAGATTGTACAGGCCACTTAACCATTACTTTATGAATTGAACCGGCGGTACAGGCATCGATGTCAGTTGTGTCGTTGTCATTGCATGTTACTTCCAAAATAGCATTGGCGTTTTCTCTTACCGCTGAACAAGACATTTGGTAAGCATCGAAAATAGCTAAATCTGCAGCAACACATTCGTTTGCTTGACAGTTTGGTATCTCGGCAGGAATACTTAAACAATGACACTCGTAAGCAGGCGTTGAAGTTTCACAGGATAAATTATTAAAGTTATACAGATCGTTATCTAAATAATTATTATTGATAACAAACCCGTCTGTCACCTGCGATGAAACGGTGCTTGCACGCATACGTTCAGTCATTTGTTGACTAACTAAAACCGCTTGGGTACGCGCCAGTGCTTCTTTGTTTGAAAATGAACCAATAAATTGTAAAGACGCTACGCCTAATAAACCTACCGACAAAATCACTAGCGTGATAAGCACTTCAATCAAGCCAACGCCTTTTTGGGGATGTAGGGCACTGTTTAAAGTACTAGCTTGCCGTGCATGTTCAATTTCTATATTTCTCATAAGGTATTAAAAAATTTTGCATATAGGAGATAAATGTACTTTACCGACTTTCAGCAATAGATGGTTATTATGAATGAGTGTAACGTATTAAATTTGGATGGGAACTGGCCTTATAGCCAGAATTTCAGCGGGGTTAGGGCTTATTCATTATATCATTAAGAAGGTAAAAAAATGGTTGGTAAATTACTGAATATATTATATTTAGCATTAACAACCAGGGTGATTGTTAATGCTAAGCAAAAATCACGTTACCTGCCTAATACGTAATTCTTTGGGTACCGCAAATTCTACATTTTCTGGGCGTCCGGGACGCTCACTAGCGGCGGTGGCTCCCCATTCAATTAATTTATCGACAACTCCTTGCACTAATACTTCAGGAGCAGATGCTCCCGCAGTCACGCCAATGTTAGTTGCGCCGTGCAGCCAGTCTTTTTGAATACAGTCTTTATCCGCGATTAAAAAAGCTTTGGCACCAATTTTTTCAGCCAACTCTTTAAGTCTATTTGAATTAGATGAATTTTGAGCGCCTACCACTAACAATACATCACAGTCACTCGATAAGTCGCGCACCGCGTCCTGTCGGTTTTGCGTAGCATAACAAATGTCGTCTTTACGTGGACCATCAATTTTAGGAAACTTTATTCGCAAGGCATTAATGACATCTGCGGTATCGTCCACCGATAGTGTTGTTTGACTACAATAGTAGAGCTTATCGGGATTGTTAACCTTAAGAGTTGCAACATCTTCAATAGACTCAATCAAATAAATGCCGCCGTCGGTGTTGTTGTACTGCCCCATAGTACCTTCAACTTCTGGATGCCCTTGGTGCCCAATAAGTATGCACTCGGTGCCTTTTTTACTAGCCCGCATAACTTCCATGTGCACTTTAGTAACTAAAGGGCACGTAGCGTCAAACACTTTCAAACCGCGCAGAGTCGCTTTATTTCGGACAGCTTGAGATACGCCGTGGGCAGAAAAAATCACAATTGCATCGTCGGGCACTTCTGTTAGTTCATCCACAAAAATAGCGCCACGTTTTTTTAATCCATCTACCACAAATTTGTTATGCACTACTTCATGACGCACGTAAATAGGCGGCTCAAATATTTCTAGAGCTCGTTCAACAATAGTAATAGCACGGTCTACGCCAGCACAAAAACCTCGTGGATTTGCTAAATGAATTTGCATAACTACCCCTTATTTAACATCAATGATTTCAACAGCAAACACTACCGTTTGACCTGCCAGTGGATGGTTAAAGTCTACCGTTACAGAGTGCCCGGCTATACTGCGAATAATACCCGGTAACTCACTGCCATCAGGCTGTGAAAAACCCATTATCATACCCTCGGCAAGCTCCATGTCGGCAGTAAATTTGGATTTATCAACATGGTAAATATTATCTGGATTAGGCATACCAAACGCGTCTGTTGGGCTTAAGGTAAATGATTTTTTATCGGCTATTGTTAAGCCGCGCAAACACTCTTCAAAATTAGGCGTTAAACTGCCATCGCCCATCACCATTTTTGCCGGTTTATTGCTTACGCGTGTGCTGTCAGCAGCGGTACCGTCTTTGAGAGTTAAATCGAAATGCAAAATAACTTCACTATTATCGCCAATCACATTGCTGCGGCTTTGTTGTGATGGTGTATTATTTGTCATCGACTTTATTTGCCTCTTTATTCTTAAACATATCTATTATTAATAACGCCGCTCCAATAAAAATAGCTGAATCGGCTACATTAAAAGCAGGCCAGTGGAAAGTACCATAATAAAAATCTAGGAAATCGATAACATAACCATGCATTATACGGTCAAAAACGTTTCCTAGTGCGCCACCTAATATAAAAGAAAACGCAACGGGCAGTAACAACTGTTCTTTTGTAGCTTGACGCAGCCACCACAGGATCAGCGCACTCACCGCTAAAGCAACGGTAGACAAGAAATATACCTGCCAACCACCTGCATCATACAAAAAACTAAACGCCGCGCCATAGTTATGCACATACGTTAAATTAAAAAACCCCGTCAGTTGAATAGACTCAAACAACCGCATATTGCCTACAATTGCATTCTTGGTCCACTGATCGAACACAAATATAATAGTCGATATCCACAAAAACC
>JBLHMY010000009.1:0-26577 GCA_047621065.1 Glaciecola sp.
GTTATTCCTGAACATGCAAAATCGAGTAAACAAGTTGTTTTATTTCCTTCCTACGGTTCAGATAATCGGTATTTTAAACCGCTTCGTAAATACTTAGAATGCCATGATCATATGGTATACGACTGGGGACTAGGGTTAAACGATGCAGGTTTGAAACGTAAATTTGAATTATCTGATGTTAGCGAAACATGGAGTGCAGATCCTAAAGGGAAAACTGGGCCTGTTACTAAAGATGAAATGGGCATACCCTACTTATGCACGCGCGCAGTTAAACGTATAAGAGCCCTTTCAGAAACAATTGAAGAACCACTAGTGTTGGTGGGTTGGAGTTTAGGCGGATTAGTTGCCAGAGAAGTAGCGCGTGAATTACCCGAGCATGTTTCTCAGGTAATTACCCTTGGCACGCCCTCTATTGGCGGGCCAAAATACACCGCAGCGGCCGATAGCTTTCGTAAAAATGGAATTGACGTAGACTGGATAGAGCGTGAATTAGCCCAACGTGATCAAAACCCGATTCAACAATCTATTACTATTGTCAACGGCAAATACGACGGTATTATTGCAAAAAGCGCTAGTGGCGACGCCGTTAGCCTACATGCCAAAATTTTTGAAGTCAGTTGCAGTCATATTGGGCTGGGATTTCATTATCCTGCATGGAAAATTATACTTGAAGCCTTAAGTAAAGACTAAGATTTTTCTCGCTTCATATTTTCAAACAAAGACGGCTCCCACGGCCGCATTGCCAACAACATGCCCATTTGTTGGCGCTGATGCAATGGCAGTGTTTGGTCTTCAACGTTTAATTGTGCCGCTTCTTGGGTAATTTGCTTAAGTTTTCGCTGAATAATGTCTACCGAACTTTGAGAATAACGCCCGCGCAAGTAAAACCTGTATGCCCAGGGCTCTTTATGTTTAGGCGCCATAAACTTCACCATTACTTCTTTTTGCATAAACTGTTCCAGTACACCGCCAGGTATCCACCTAAAGTCTTGAGCAATTAGCGAGCGATAATGATTATTAGGCAGTAAATCGATAATTCGAAGCTTATCTAACTTTGCTAACAGACGGATACACTCAAATTCATCAATATTGTAATAGTTAATAATTTCGCTAAACTTCCATCCGTCGCGCACACAAACGGCCATAAGTAGTAAGCGCGGGCTGGCTAAAATTTGTTCTTCTTGTTTGTGATTCAACTCACTTATTTTGTCAATTTGAAGCTGTGCAATCGCAAAAAGATCGGCCAGCGATATAGCTAATAAATGACATATCTGCTCCAGACGCTCTAAAGTAAAACTGTTGGTGGCAAAAATACGTTTAATATTAGCCTCGCTCATAGCTAACTTTTCAGCAATTTGCTTGTAAGTTAATTGCTCTTGTTTAAGCAGTTTCTTTAAGGTTTTGCTAACTAGCGCTATTTGACCCATTGTTTTAATTCCATTTGTTGACCAGCTATTTCAATGCACACATCAAAAAAAGTATCACTTTAATATACTATTAGTACAACAAAAGTATACATTTCAAAACTTAGTTTACAATATAAATACCAAAAGTTAAAGTGAGGCTGTGCTTTATACAAAAGGAAAATACAATGAAAACCATATCTACTTTATGTACTCGTGCCTTATTACTGACATCATTCACCGCTTCTGCCTTTTTAGTTGCCACGCCTGTCGCAGCACAAGGCGGCTCGGTTCATCATAGCGGTCAAGCCAGTAAGCATACAGTGCTGGCCTTAGGTCATGCTGCAAGCTCTGCGGCTAAGGTCGCCACTGCGGTAGTAGCGGCGCCCATTCTAGTAGCTGGTGGTTTAAGCTTCGCCGCGGGAAGTACAGCACTTGTGATTGGTGATTCAATTGTTGGTAGTAATAAGCGCGTTTCAATTCATACGCATAATGATGGCCCACTTGAGATAACCAACATAGTAATTACCGCCGATCCCGCTCCTAACGAAGTGACAACGAAAAGCCAACCCCAGAATAAACAAACGCAGCGCTGAAAAAGCGCTAGCAAGGGTAGAAAATTTATCCATTTTTAATCAAAGGACAAGGCAATGAATATTAAACACGCAATCAAAACAACCGCATGTGCTGCAGTAATGCTTACCACATTAATAGGCAACGCCAATGCAGGAAGTCAGCAGGCAGCCAAAATACAACATGAGCCCAAAGACATAGTGGCCTTTTCAAAAGGTGTTGAAAAATACGCTGCAGCGAGAGGCGCTAGAGCCTTTATTATTGCTAGAGTGGGTCGCCCGGTAGAAGATTTGCCTAAAGGTATTTTCTATACGCACACAGCCATTGCAATTTATTCAGCAATAACCTTAGACAATGGCAGGGTAGTAAATGGCTATGCTATTCATAACTTATATCAAAACGCAGAAGATAAAACCAAAAGCAAGTTGCTCATCGATTACCCTGTAGACTTTTTTTGGGGTGCCTTTAACCTAAGCGCCGGTATTGTTATTCCAAGGCCTAAAATTCAACAGCAGCTAATCACTTTAATTGCCAATGGCGATAACAAAAAGCTGCATAATCCAAACTACACTGTATTAGCGAGTCCGTTTAACAGTATGTATCAAAACTGCACTGAACATACTCTTGATATGCTCAACGCGTCTATATATAAAACAACGAACACCGCACAACTAAAAGTCAACGCACAAGCTCATTTTGATGCACAAGCCATTAAAACGAGTCGTTTTAAACTCATGTTAGGTGCTGCGTTTATGAAAGATATAACAACGCGAGATCATAAAGGTAAAGTAAGCACCGCAACGTTTACCAGTATTGCTAAATACCTTCAAAAATACGATCTAGCGGCGTATGCAGTAACCTTAGATCAAAATTTAATTGCCACTGCAATTTGAATATTATTCTAATCAAATTGCGAGTATCCGCCGCTGCTTTTAACGTTAATCGCTGTGTACAACTTCCCAAAAACCAGCGTTAAGTAATTGCGTTATTAGCGCAACCCAAAGGGTGCTTTGTGGTGATTGCAGGGCGAAGCCTTCAGGGAGACCTTGGACACTTTGAGCTGCTAACAAACTCAGTGTCTGCTCGGTTAAGTCATTGTCGACTTCAAACATATTACCATCTATATAAAAACAAAAACTAGCTTGCTGTTGCTCAGCGTAAATAGGTTTAACCCCTGGTAACTTTTCAAATACTGCACCTTGCATAAGGGCCTCAGATATTTCACTTACATCGTAATTCGGCGGTTCTTGATTATTAGGCAAACCTTGGCGCGACAAATATTGCAGTAATGCTTGTTCTGCTTGAGGACTATTCAATAGTTCAACTAAAGTGCTTTTAAGCTTACTAAGCTCTTGACTACTCACTTGCATTGGCGATAAACCTTTGCTGCGCAGCTTATCAATATCAGAATCGCTATAGCGGGTTTGGGCTTGTTGAATACTGTCGCCTTCATCGAGCAAACCACTAAGCGCCTCAAAATTAGTAGGCGCTCTAAAACCTAGAGAATAGTTTAAGCATGGTGATAATGTTACGCCGCTGTGGGGATGCTGTGGCGGGATATAAATTGCGTCACCTGGCAGCAATATCTCATCTATTACCGCTTCAAAACTATGTATTTGTTTGAGCAATGGATGTGGATTAACGATGTTATTCTCGTTACCAGAATTAGTTGGTAAACCTACCTGCCAACGCCTACTGCCTTTGCCCTGAATTATAAACACATCGTATTGGTCGGTATGCGCACCCACGCCAGCATTTTGTGTAGAGTAACTTACCATTACATCGTCAAAGCGCCAGTATGGAATAAAATCGACTAATTGGGAAAGCGCATTAACATCATCAATATAATTATTAACCCCCTGAACCAGCAATGCCCAATCACCTTTACAATAGGGCTCAAAGTCGTCAAACGGACCTTGCTGGACATCCCACACACCTTTGGAACATGATACTATGCGACTGTCTACGCCCTCTTCTTGGGCTACGCCTGCTAAATCATTCTCGTCTAGAGGATCGATAAAATTAGGCACAAATTGCCTGATTAAACAGGGCTTTTTTTGCCAGTATTGTTTAACAAAGTAATCTTGGTCAAAATTAGTAATAATCATATATCGAACCTACCAGCTTGCCTTAGCATTACTTTCATACAATCTCCAAACAAAACCCGCGCCAAAACTAAAAGTCACATCGTCTTCATATAAAGGGCTTTCTTCATTCGCAGCACCTTGATGAAACTGGGCACTCCCGCCTAAAAACCCGCGAGAATTTTTGGTGACAGGAAAAGAAAATCCCAGTGATAATTCACTGCCTAAGTAACCGCCCTTTGCATCAAATTCTCCTCTAGTATCGGTGGCGAAGTCTGCGTTAACCTGGTAAAAATAATCATGCAGTTTTTCGCTTGCATAGGTTGCGCTAAAAGACATACTAAAACCCGTTTTTTCAAAAATTACGCCGCGTTGTTGATACGATAATGTTGGTTCAATCACGTACCCGCGGTGGTTTATTCGGCCAAAATCTGTCGAAAAAACCGATCTGGTTTGCAAGCGTACATTTAGTCTCGCATTACCGCCATTGTCGAATGAAAAATCTTTTACTTTATAGGTAAATTGCGGCCCCACTTCGAACAGGAAATCAAGCTCTGGCATACCCTCGCGCGCTGTATTGTCATCGCTGTCGGCAGCAAAAGCGCCACCAAAAGATAAATCGACTTCAAAATTAGTCTTCTCAAACATTACCGCCCGTGCACTGCCGCCACCCACCCTAAATACATCCCCTCTATAAATCAAATACGGCGCTGCAAACGCAATAAAATTTCGCTCGCTAGAAGTAGGGTAGTTAGCCACTTCTACAAAGCCACCCGCGGCACCAAACTCCCATAAAGGCTGAGCCTCATCAAGTGCTTCAAAACCGGTAAAATTACGGTCGGGGGACTCACCAGCGCTTTCATCACTGCTCATTTTTGCATGTGATATTAATGACAACGACGCAAGTAAAATGACTAAAATACTGCGAGCGAATTTAGGGTTGAAATAGCTGAACATTAAGGTCCCTTGAACAAAGGTTAATGTAATGTAATACTGAATCTTCACAAAAAAGAGCAAAATCAAGACCTAAAAATACATTACAGTTTATTAATTCACGTCTATACCAATATCAAACCTACACGTTTTCTTGACTTATTTGCAGCAGCGCATTTTTAAACACTTCACAAGGTTGACCGCCGCTTATAAGATGTTTGTTGTTGATAATTACCGCTGGGACCGACGAAACCCCCTGAGACTGATAATACTGCTGCTCTTGTCTAACCTCAGTTGTGTACTTATCGCTAGTCAGTATTTGTTTGGCCTGCGTTGCATCTAAGCCTACATTTTCAATCACCTGAAGCAACTGTTTATGCGCACTCGGGTTACCTGATTGTTTAAAATAAAGGTCGAACAAGGCAAGCTTTAGCGGTGTTTGCAAAGCCACTTCTTTTGCCCAATGCAAAAGTCGATGGGCGTCGAAGGTATTATAAATTTTACCTCCGCCTCTATTTCCAAATTCATAACCCACAGATAATCCGCGGGCTCTAATGGCCTCTCGGTTTTGATTAATTTGTTCTTCGTTGATGCCATATTTTTGGCCTAAATGCTCATTTATATCTTGGCCTTGGGGCGGCATTTGTGGATTTAATTCAAAAGGACGCCAGGTAATATTAGCATCTACTTTATCTTTTGTTTCATCAAGTGCTAACTGCAGACTATTGAAGCCAATAATGCACCAAGGACAAGATATGTCCGACACAATATCAATTTGTAAGGTTTGCATTAGATAAATATCCCTAATTTGAAATATGTAGTGAGTATTTTACTGGCTGTTAAGAGTATATGCAAAGGCATGCTTCGACAATCAGATAATCAGATAATCAATTGCCTACCTTATCAAGCTTAAAGCTTAAAACTAATAATAGATAAATAGCGTACAGCTTTACCAAGCTATTAAACAGACCAAAATTATATGCAACGAATTTTGATAGTTCTCGTGTTTACTCTTTTTGCGAGTGATTGCCCAGGCTAAGTGCCCTGGACAAGTTAATAAGGATGATAAAATGATATTACTCACACCATTTTTAACTTGGGATGCGCAAACCTTCACCTAATCACTTGACCACTTTATGCTATTTACATCAGTAAACGAGCTCAGTATTTGGATCTTGTTTTGCTCATGCCATTGGCCAACTCGCTCCGGCGTTAAATTGTGTAATTCAAGATTAGGGTCTAAAATATCATGCATCCCCACCCAACTATTCTTACCCGAGTATTTTGCAGCGTATAAGCAGGCGTCGGCTAATGAAATAAACGAATGCCAATACTGATTATTTTGATTTAAAAGTGCCACCGGATAACTCACATAACCAATTGAGCAAGTCTGGTATTGTGACTTCGATTCTGACATCGAAAATTTATCTTTATTGATCGCCTCAAGCATCCTTTGCGCCAGCATAGGCGAATCTTTCTTATCGATAAATCGGGCAATACCAATAAATTCTTCACCGCCCCAGCGCACAAGGTAATCAGATTGACGAAATACTTTTTGCATGCGACTGGCTAACTGTTTTAAAACTAAATCGCCTGCGTTGTGACCATATTTGTCATTAACTGCCTTGAAATTATCTATATCAATCATAAATATCACAATATCGTTATTGCTCGGTTTTATAGTTTTACCGTTTTTAAAATCAATATATTGACGCAGGCTTTGTTCCAAATCAGCCTGTATTTGGTTTTCTAAAAAGCGTCTATTTTTTAGTCCTGTGAGTTTATCCGTCAGGCTAATTGACTCCATGTCTTTGTATGCTAACTGCAGTTCAGTATTTTTTTGTTCTAATTCTTCAGTGCGCTCTTGTACTACACCCGCTAAATATTTGCTTACGTTACGCTGAGCAAGACTGCGGTATAAAAGCGCTAACAAGCCAAATAGGCCAACCATGCAAATTATCAATACATTACGCGAATAGTGCTGCTGTTGTGTCCTCACTTTTTGCATTGCTTTTTCTGTTTTTAACAGCGCAACTTCTTGTTCTTTACGAAACATCTCTTCGCTCAACTTAGCGTTAGAAGCGGCAACGGTAAGGGCTTCACTAAACAAGTTATCGTCGAACGCTTTTTGCTTTTGTAAGGCCATAAACGCCTTATCAATGGTGCCGTTTAATATATGAGCTGCCACGTTTAGCGCTTGCAGTTGTGCTAACTCAATTGATTCATTGTTGTGTTTGGCTTGGTTAACCCCAAGCATTATAAGCCGTAAGGCCTCTTTTGCATTATTTTGTGCCAGTGCTATTTCAGCCGCTATCCGGTACGCGTCAACCAGTAACGATTGATACTTATTTTCTATAGCACGTTCAATTACCCCATCAATAATACCTTGGGCGGCCTTTATATTACCAATACCAAGTTCGTGTTTAGCTAGCGAGCTATAGGCCCAATCGGTGTCTCTTGGTGCCTGAATTTGCGTAAACAACTTTACCGCTTGGTGTACATGAAATCCGGCTAAATCATAATTTTCTAATTCGTTATAAAGGTAACCAATTTTGTTATGGCTATAGGCAATATACTTCGGGTCACCTATTTCCAAATCCATTTCTAGCGCCTTTTGAAAGTGTTCCAAAGCAATATCATTACTGCCTAACTGTTGCCAAATTGCCCCTAAATTATATAACGCCGACGATATACCCTCCTTATTTTGACTTTGCCGATGTAAATCTAAAGCGCGATTATGCGCTTGCATAGCGCCCAAGTACTCACCTCTATGTTCTAAAATATTAGCAATGTTATTGTGCGCAGATGCCACATCATCTTTATTATCGTATTGCTCAAATATCCGCAACGCAGTATACGCTAGGGCTAAAGCTTCTGAATATCTGGCTTGATATCTATAGGTTTGTCCTAGGCGTTTAATGGCATGAGCGGCAAGTAATTCCTCATCGGCTGCTTGATAAGCATCAATTGCCTTTTGCAATAACGGAATGGCGTCGTCATATAAATTACGCTCCATAAAGTTTCTAGCTTGTTGAAAGGCGGCGGCGGCTATTTTCAAGGAATCTGCAGATATATTGGCTAGTAAATACAAATCTTCTGCTAGGCTGTCAGCGCGTTGCATATTACCGGCAAGCCGCGCCTCCTCAACTTGCTCTTTTAGTTGCTCAAATTGGTCTGTAGCGGTTTGCGCAAACGCAATGCCTGCGTAAACAAACAAACAACAACTAAGCGCTTTAAGGTGGCGTATTATATTTTGAATATTATATGAAAACATCAACTGCATTTATACCACTTCTACCTAATTGATGGGCTGTTCACATTACGGACAAACCGACATGTAGTGCAATGTACTAGATTTGTTCCTTAGATCCAGTTTTTGTTGAAATTATCTAGATCAAAGTGCAGATTTAATCCTCACATCAAGTAATAAAAGATCTGTTTACTTAATCATTAAGATACCGCACGCTTTTAAACTAAAACGTATAACAATTCACAATAAGGTCATCCTGAGGTTTACCTTAAACTTGGGCGAATATAATGCAAGATGTTGATAAAATGATGTAAATTGAATAAACAGGAATACCGACGACATTAAGCAGTATTTTTTTCGCTTAGTGAGTTGTTTTAAGTCAGTACAATGGCATCTGCAAATTTAAGTATCAGTAGTCACAGTGAACGCAAAGGCATTACGCAATGTGTTGTCCATGAAAATAGACCCAAAAAGCGACTAAACAAAACGTATTTAGAGGAGTAAGGTATAGTATTTTGAAGTTTTTGCTGAGTTTATAATTGTATTATCACTGGCATATTTCATTCGGGTCTTTGATAGTTTGCACTGCCAATACTACAGAATCGCAAGCTTCAAGCTAGGAATGCTAGATTTCATTTCTTCAGCAAAAACATTAAAATCGACCCTATTAATCATGCCTATCTCATTGCTGTTACCCAACGTTTTAATTATGAACATGCCTTTATTTTCAGTTGCCTTGAAGGTTATAGATTTCACTTCAGAGAATTTAATTAAATGCTCGTTTTCCAAACTCTTTATTGTAATTTCCTTACGTTGCAAATCAAACGCTACGGTTACATCATGGGTTTTGCTAATAAATTGCAGAGCATAAGTCGACCCATAAGAATGAGTTTTGCTGTAGTTTGGCTTTTCCGAATTCTGCTGCGCGCATGCCATTAACATTATAATAAAGACACCCAACATTAAATATTTACACTTTATCAAAATTACCTCTCATATCAGCTTATACATAATAAGATGTTTTGCTATTATTCTAGGATTGAACTCTTGATTTTGGTACATGTGGAATAAAAGAACTGCCCACACTAATTTGAACCCCAATTTGGAATAAAGTTTCAACTTTATGTTTAAATAAAAAACAAAAGGTAGACACACTTTCGAGATGTTTATTTTATTGTTAGGTATGATGCTACGTTGTCGGTCTTCGGCCTAATCGCTTAACTTGTTTATTGACCTCAACTAAATGATCTTGCTTGAGCCACAGCTGCACCTTGCCTTTTGCAACTAGCTTAAATGACTCACCAACTGGCTGACGCACCCATGAATACTGAGCCAAGGGAAGTGTTTCACTGCTGCTTTGTAGGTTTGCTTCACCCGCTAGTATGAACACTTCAAGCCCCTTATGATTTTTGACCACAAAAGTTTCGTTTGGCAATAAGTTTATAAAGGACACTTTTTCATGGGTATTTTCAAATAAACATTGTTTGTGAGACTTACCCACGCCTTCCATTTTAGCTGTCATTTGCAGCCGGTCTTGTGGCTCAAATTGCCATAGCTTAACGAAAATAATGCAGCCTAATTTAGAACCTGGTGTGTGTGACGACTGCGGTGGGTTTCTAACGTAGGTACCTGATGGATAATCAGCATGCTCGTCTTGAAAAACGCCTTCAAGTACAATAAATTCTTCACCACCGGTATGTACATGAGGTGAAAATTGACTGCCAGGTGCATACCTTACAATACTGGTTGCTCGCGCGATTTCTTCGCCTACACGGTCCAGAGGTTTACGGTCTATGCCTGGCATGGGTGAAGCAATCCAGTCTAGCTGCAGTGCATGAACAATTACGGCCGACTCAAAATTAGCGTTTATTTTCATTAATTAAACCTTTTATTCAGTTTTAATAGCGTAAATTATGCCAAGCAATTACACAAATGCAAAAACCTGCCTGATTTATTTGCAATGTTGACGTACAATATTCATTGTTCACAACTATATGATGAATTACGTATAGTTTTGCTTTTAAATACAATAATAAATCTTTTATATTCACTTTATAAGTTTGATCACCTTAACACTTTAGGAACTATGTAAATGGCTGTCTTCGGTACCGTTTTTATGCCACAAATGGCAATGACCACCTTCGAAAACGAACAGTGGAGCGACGCACAAGTTGTTAGCTCACAAAGCATCAACATGCATCCAGGTGCACATGTATTGCACTATTCAAGTACATGCTTTGAAGGCTTAAAAGCCTTTCGTCATGCCGACGGTGGAATTTACACCTTCAGAATGGACCAAAACATTGCACGATTTGCGCAAAGTAGCGAGCTGCTTTCTTTGCCCGCGGTCAACAAGCGGCAAGTAAGCGATATGATTTTAAATATTGTAGGTCAATATGCTGCAGACGTTCCCGAGCCGCCGGGTTCTATGTATATTCGCCCTACACATGTAGGCACAGAAGCCTCTATTGGTAAAGCAGCGGCGCCGTCTTTAACCTCTATGTTATATGTGTTGTTATCACCCGTTGGTGATTATTTTGCAGGTGGTGCAAAGCCCTTGCGTTTGCTGCTAGATGAAGACGGTATGCGCTGCGCGCCGCACATGGGAATGGTGAAAAGTGGCGGTAATTATGCCAGTGCCCTGCCCCCAATAATAAAAGCAAGACGCGAAGTTAATGCAGATCAAATATTATTTTGCCCAAACGGCGACGTGCAAGAAACAGGCGCCGCAAACTTTTTGCTAATAGACGGCAACGAAATTATTACCAAAGCACTAGACTCAAGCTTTTTACACGGCGTAACCAGAAGCTCCATTTTAACCTTAGCCAAAGGCTTGGGTATGCACGTTAGTGAACGCAGTATAAGCGTTGAAGAGCTCTTAAAGCGCGCCGGAAAGCCTGGAACAGAAGCCGCATTATCAGGCACAGCCGCTGTACTAACACCCGTTGGCACCTTTATTCACAATGGTAAGGAATATCAAGTGGGCGACGGCGAAGCCGGACCAACAACGAAGAAGCTACGTCAAACACTCAATGATATTCAATGGGGGAATGCCCCCGACACTCACGGCTGGTTAGTAAAAGTAAACTAAACTCAAACAGCTAACTGAAGGAATACACGAATGAAAAAAAGTATCTTAGTAACTATAGGGCTTATTAGCCTGTTGAGTGTTGTTCACTTAGCGCTTGCACGCTCGGCGCCTTTGGTGTCTATTCCTACTCATAATGCGTTTTTTAACAGTATTGCAAAGCACTGTGGTAAAGCTTTTGAAGGGAAGGTTGTGTTTGATAACGACCCTAGCCCTGCTTTTGACAATAAACTTGTGATGCACGTGCGCTCTTGTACAAACAGCGAGTTACAAGTTCCTTTTCATGTGGGGGATGATGCGTCGCGTACTTGGATTATTACCAAAACAGGCAGTGGCCTGAGTTTAAAGCACGATCATAGACAAAAAGACGGCAGCGACGACCAACTTACTATGTATGGCGGCCATACTGTTAATGCGGGTTACAACAGTGTTCAATCTTTTCCTGCTGATGCCTATTCAAAACTATTATTTGTGAACTTGGGGATTGCGCAATCGGTAGGTAATACATGGCAGATGTTTGTGTATGAAAATACCTTCAGCTACCGGTTAATTCGCCAAGGTAGGGAATTTAGAGTCGAGTTTGATTTAAGCAAGCCCGTTTCATTGCCGCCTACCCCTTGGGGATATAACAGCGAGTAAATACTTACTCTAATTTTATTAGCGTAAGTATAAGCCGACATGAATGGCCCAAAAGGCCAGTTTTATTGTGTTTGAGTGAAGTTAATAGCCGACCATTTTTGCAGCATCGCCCCTAGCTGTTCTAATAAAACTGGTTTTTCCAAATAGTCATCCATACCAGCAGCTAAACACCTTTCTTTGTCTCCCGACATCGCATTGGCAGTTACTGCGACTATAAGTATAGAGGCATCAGATAGCTCATCTTGATTCGCTCGAATGCGCTTAGTCGCCTCATACCCATCCATTATCGGCATTTGACAGTCCATTAGAACCAAATTGAATGCTTCAGGATATGCAGCAAGTGCATTAAGTGCTTCTTTACCGTTTTCAGCAAGCTCATAGTCGTAATCTAGCTGCGTTAGCATGCTGCCAATAACTTGTTGGTTAATATAGTTATCTTCTACTATAAGTACTTTGGGCTTACGGACGCAGATAGCATTTTGTATATCGTTGTCTGGCGCAACATTGCGAGCATCTATGCCACTGCCTGATTGCTGAGCTAGAAGCGCCGAAATTAGCGTGTCGGGTTTTGCAGGCTTAGCTAAATATCCTGAAATAGCCGCTATGGGGTTTTCTAAAGTATTAGCCGACCACACTTGTGAGGTCATCAAAATAATTGCAGGCTGACCGCATTGCTTATTATTGTAAACCACTTTACTCAACTCTATCCCATTCATACCCGCAATATTTAAATCGATAAGTACAAAGTCAAAAGTGTGCTGCTCTTTATGCGCTTGTTTCAACTTTTGCATTGCCGTTGGTGCGTCGTGCGCAGCTTGAGTCTGAATATCATAATGCACAAGGAAATTAGCCAGCGATTTTTGCACACTAATATTACTATCTACTATCAGAAGTTTTTTCGATGCTAAAAATCCAAGCTCAGTTATAGATTCACTAACTGGGTGATGTTCATTACCTTTATTGTCTATGTTATCTATGGTGAAGGAAAAAGTAGAGCCATTTTGCATGTCACTCTTCACCTGAATTTGTCCGCCCATTATTTCTATAAGCTGACGACTAATCGCCAACCCCAGCCCGGTTCCACCGTGTTTTCGGGTGGTAGAACTATCTATCTGCATAAACTTTGAGAAGAGCATAGACTGCTTTTCAATTGGAATACCTATACCTGTATCAATTACCAAAAACTCTAACTGTTTGTGTTCATTGACTTGCACCTTTAATAATACCTCGCCTTCATTGGTGAATTTAATCGCATTACTGAGCAAATTATTCAGAATCTGCCTGAGTCGGTCTGGGTCAATATTAACCCATGTAGGCAGTGAAGGTGAAATATCCAACACTAATTCAAGGTTTCTTTCTAGTGCATGCATGCCCATGATATCAATAACGTTTCCGAGCAAAGAATATAAATTGATGTGTTGATTCTTTATGTCTAGTTTACCGGCTTCAATTTTTGAGAAGTCTAGAATATCGTTAATTAAGTGTAATAACGATTGGCTACTTATTTTTATTAATTCAGCAAAGTGACGTTGCCTTTCGTCTATATCAGAGCTAAGTAACAAGTCATTCATTCCCAAAATACCATTGATTGGGGTGCGAATTTCATGACTCATATTGGCTAAAAATTCACTTTTGGCAAGGTTGGCTTCGTTAGCTTGCTGCTCTGCAAGTTTTAATTCGGTAATGTCTTGGAAAGCACCCCTAAGCGATGTCGCGACACCATTGGTAAACTCTGCGTAACCTGTTGTGCGTACCCAAATAGAGTTGCCTTTAGCCGTGTTAAAAGGCGTTTGAATATCCCAAGGTATGCCATCACTAATCGCCAGTGCTATGGCTTGTTCAATTAGCGGTCGGCTCTTTGGCGGATAAAAATTAATGGCTTTGGCTAAATCAACGTCAGAGCCAAGCGGTACTTCATGAATTTTGTAAACCACTTCAGACCATATTGGTTTATTAGTTGAAAGGTCGAGCTGCCAACCACCCAGTTTTGCCATATCACCGGTGCGTTCTGATATATCTCGCTGGATTATTTGTTCTTTTTCTAGCCTTTTTATTTCTGTAATATCAGTTTCAATTGCCATAAATCCAACATGTACATTTTCCTCATAAAACGGCTGGCAGGTGATTTTTATCCAGTAGGGAGTTCCATCTTTGTGATAATTAATCAACTCACTATCAAATCCTTGTTGATTCGTTAGCATATTTTTCATTTTATCTACTGATGCATGGTTGGTTTCTTGTCCTTGTAATATACTGCCCAGTGAACGATCACATACCTCTTCTAACTCGAAGCCTGAAATACGCGTAAATCCTTTGTTGACCCAGTTTATGCTGCCATGGGGATCGGTAATAATGACACCGTTTACTGTTTCTTCTGCAACTTTGGCAAGTAAACGGTTACTTTTGAGACTTACTTTCAGGCTCTCTTGAATAATATAGCCTTCGGTTAAGTCGTAATTAACACCAATTATTTTACATATCTTATTTTGACTGTCTAAAACGGCATGGCCATAGGCTTTTAGGTATCGAACTTCGTTTTCAGGCGTCAGTATTCTGAAGGTTGTATCAAGTTTCTTACCTAACTCTGCTGTTTGTTTTACTTCTTGAAAGGCTTTTTCTTGATCGTCGGGATGCACCGATTCATTCCATACAGATCTTGTGCCGCTGAAGGTTTCAGGAGAACGCTGGTAAAGAACAAACATTTCCTCATCCCAAATCAGCTCCTGGGTATTAACGTTGTATTCCCAAACGCCTATTTTTGATGCCGCTTTAGCCACTTTCAAACGCTCGTTACTGCGATCTAATTCGTCTTGCGCACTTTTCAAGGTTGACGACTCCGAAATAGTGGCAACAACAGCGCTATGTGATGCATTTAAATTAATACTAACGAAAAACTCTTGCCCGTTTTTGTGAACCGCTAGAAATACTGCAAGATGCCTGTCTGCAGGCGTATATTCACAATCCAGAACATTTTGCAAATATTCTTCTAATTGTTGGCAGTACAAAGGAGATAACAAGTCGCAAATTTTCATTTGACTAAATTCTAGGTTTGAGTAGCCAAATAAATCTGTTGCCGCCTGATTAGCATATAAGATTTTTGCATCAGATGAGCATTCTAAAACAGCATTAGACGTAGCATTTAAAATTGCCTTTAGTCGATGAACCTCTGCATGCGCTAGCGCTGCTGAATCATCTGTGCTTTTAGATTCCATTTATGCTCCTAAGCAATTGGAAGTTTGCAACGCCTTTAAATTACCATAAACAAATATTCGTTTGTTATTATGTATACTCTTTTATTAGCCATAGTTATATTTTTTAATCCCTTTATCATAAGCAGTACATTTGCGCATGATTATCATAATGACCATTTCACGCCTGCCAGCAAACGGGTTTTGTCCTGTGCAGCATCGTAACGCATAAACCACTCAAGGTGAGTGTTTGAAATTTCACCACTTAATTCGCCTGAAAATCCATTCCCGGTGCCTAAAAAGTCTTCGGTAAGTTCAGCCCGTAAACCAAATTGCTTACTTACATAACTGTAGTGAGCGAAGTATTCAATAGGATATTTGTTAATTGAAAAGTCACCTTCTCCACCCACTACAGTCTTAGTTTTAGAGGAGTCTGTACGCATCACCAACTCGCCAAATATAGAAAAACCTTTACCATATTTATGACGCAACTCGGTGCGTAAAAAATTAGCCTCAGTCATACGCTCGGCGCTTACCTCATAGCTCCATCTGTCATTTATTTGAGCCGAGTATTCAATTTCTACATAGTCTAATTTGTCAGGTGTATTAAGGGCTGTTGATGGGTCTAGCGAGGTAAGCTGGCCTAACACTATTTCCAGGTTATCATCACCAAAAGCGCGCACGTGGCGCACCCCCTTTATCCAACCATCTTTAGATAAGCCAGATGAAGATACGCGGCCTTTATAGGTAGGTATAATGCCAATTTCTGTTTTACCGTAGTGACCTTGATGTCGGGCAAACACGCGCCTCACATAAAAGTAGTCTGCTTCGTTGTCGTCAAAAGTATTATGACTTGCGCTAAAGTCGTCACCGCTTACTGCAAAGGCATTCACACTCCAGGTATCGTTAAAGCTAATTTGAGGACGATATCGAACACGATATTGATACCTCATATCTCTTGATGAGCGGTCATCTGCGCGAACTTGTATATCTAGTTTTTGTGAAAATGATTGCGCACTTGCGTGTGTAATTGACATGCATAAAAATACTATGCCAACCATGGTTAAGGCAAACAAACGAGTAAGTGCGATGGTGCTAAGCACTGTATTATGCATAGTCGTAATTTTGTAACCTATTTTGCAAATAATCATTTTATACGAGGCAAATACTAACTTCGTTCATTAATTTGTGGTTGTCAAACTATTATAAAAGGGTCAGGTTTTAGCTACCGCCACCCGCGGTAAAATTACCCTTACCATCAAACCACCACCATCGCGATTATGCAGCGTAATATTACCATGATGGGCATCTATAATTTCGCGACACAAGGCTAGGCCCAGCCCGCTGCCGCTAGCTTTTGTAGAATAAAAAGGAATTAACACGCTATCAAGCCTAGATTCAGCTATGCCTTTGCCACGATCGGTAACCATAATTACGGTATCGTTAATTCGCTCTTGTAGCTCTATCGTAACTTCCTGGGGGGCGCTTTCAGATTCATGCGCATTTTTGATGAGATTAATAAGCAGTTGCTCAAGCTGCGCTGGGTCAGCATAAATCGTTTGTACATTGTGATTTAGGTAAATGAATTGCCATTGTTGTGCCAACTGGCTAAAGAGAGTTTCACAAACTATGGCCACTATTTTCGGCTCGGGTATTTTGGCGAATTTGCCGTAACCTTGTACAAATTCGCTCAAATGCTTTATGCGTTCGTCTATAGTTTCAAATACTCGGGCTAGGCGGTCTTCATCTACTTTCATGCTAAGAATTCGGCCGCTGTGAAGCATAGAAGATATAGGACCTAATGAATTATTTAGTTCGT
Organism: Glaciecola sp.; assembly: GCA_047621065.1. GTDB lineage: Bacteria > Pseudomonadota > Gammaproteobacteria > Enterobacterales > Alteromonadaceae > Glaciecola. Next base: position 16,978 of record JBLHMY010000009.1, read on the forward strand.
GACTTATTACGCGAATTACTTTTTTCCAAACAGCCACTTCTTGGCGGCTAAGTTCGCGTGTCATTTGTTTAAGAATATACAGAGTGTGGGATTGATTATTAAGTAAAAATTGCCCTGTGGACATATGCCATGTCTCAGGTTCTTGATCTTCTTTAACTAAACTGAATAAACCCTCTTTATTTTCTTTAATAGCGGTTTGTGCGCCTTGAGGAGCTTGCTCTAATGCTTCGTTAATATTGACCCCTTCCAAGCCCGTTTGCATTTGGAAGAAGTGTCGTGCTGCAATATTGCTAAACACAACTTGCTGTTGATCGTTAATTAAAAAGAGCACTTCGGGAGAACTTTGGGTGATTTTATCAAGCAACAATTCTCGTTGATACAACCAGCGCTTCTCTTGTCCAAGCTTTTCGACGGTTTCATTGAAAAGCTGACACATATGACCAAGCTCGTCTTTATTATTGTAATTTAGCGTGGTCGAAAATTCTCGGTCTTTAAGATTAAGCAATCCTGTTTCTAGAGCACTCAAGCCTTCATGCAGGTCTTTAAACAAATACCGCAGTAGCATAAAGCAAATAAAAATAACGATAGATGCAAATCCGCACTTCTGTATTAACGACCAGTCCAACAGCCAAAATATAGGCATAAGCGCTAGTCCACAGCAAAGAGCCGTAATCAGCCAAATTCGCGTAATTATGCGCAAATTTTTCAATATTCAATGCCATATTTATTTAAGCGACGATACAAAGCCTGTCTGCTCATGCCAAACTGCCTCGCTACCCTTGCAATAACGCCTTCATGTTCTCGCATTGCAGCCTCTAATTGTATTTTGTCAGGTTCTATAATGGTAGGCGAAGGGCTGTCCGTGGTAAAGCCAGCGTTGTCGCTAAACGCAAAATCTTCAGCTTCAATAATACCGGCAGGTTTTAGCACCGCAACGCGCTTACAAGCATTTTCGAGTTCGCGCACATTACCAGGCCATGAGCGGCGCAAAAGTGCATTTTCTGCTGAAAGGCTTAGTTTGCGATTAGTGAGGAAGAAGTTTACTAAAGGCATAATATCGTCAGTACGCTGCGCCAATGAAGGCAACTGCAGTTCAATCACATTAAGTCGATAATACAAGTCTTCTCTGAACGTTCCATCTTGAATAGCCTCTTGAAGCTGCGCGTTGGTGGCTGAAATTACTCTCACATTAACTTGTATTGTACTCACCGAACCTAACCTCTCAAATTGGCCCGTTTGCAAAACCCTCAGTAGCTTGGTTTGACCAGCATAAGACAAAGTACCAATTTCATCTAAGAATAAGGTGCCTCCGTCAGCGGCCTCAAATCGACCTACACGTAATTTGTTTGCACCAGTGTAAGCTCCAGGCTCAGCGCCAAAAAGCTCGGCTTCAATTAAGTCAGCGGGAAGCGCTGCACAATTCACTTTTATAAAAGGTTTGTTGCTGAAAACCGACTGCGACTGAATCACTTCAGCTATCTTTTCTTTGCCCGAACCATTTGGCCCGGTAATTAATACTGAAATATCAGATTTGGCGACTTGAATGGCCATATCAATTACCCGCTGCATTGCTGTGCTGGCATAAATTAGCCCGGCGCTTGCAGCGGCAGATTTTGTAGGTGCTTGTTGTTCGTTATGCCTGGCAAGTGTGTTGGTGCTTTTACGTGTTTTTCCTAGTTCAATTAAATTCCCAATGCTTGTTAGTAGCTTTTGATCATCCCAAGGTTTGGCAATATAGTCAGCCGCTCCCGCTTTAACTAAGCGAATAGCTTGCTCTAAATCAGTCCATGCAGTAATAAGAATAATAGGTAAGTGTGGATTAAGTGCTCGCAGTTCGTTGAATAGTAATTTACCTTCTTCACCCGATGTTGTATCACTGGTAAAGTTCATGTCTTGAATCACTAACGATACGCGTAATTGGTTCACCAAATGCACTGCTTGCTTGGGTGACGTTGTGGTTACCACATCGTATCCGTGAATTTCGAGCAGCAAAGACAAAGCTTGCAAAACCGCGGTGGTGTCATCAACAATTAGAACTTTATCCATTTACTACTCACATATTTTAGTCACATGTAACGCTAGTATGTACTCACAAAGTGAAGCGGTCGTAACATACTAAGATGCACTAACTCCTCTTCCATTTGATTAAATACTACGAGTAGCAACACTGGGTGAAATATTCGCCGCCCTATTGGCAGGCAATAGTACCGACAGCAAACTAAAACTAAACACAAATACGGCCGTTACCACAATATACAGATAATCTAACTCGGGTAAAGAGTAGAGCTCGAACAAGGCTTGGGCCAAGACGAGTGCACCTATTATGCCAAACGCTACACCGACTGTGCAAATTAGAGCGTTTTCAACTAAGAAATAGCTCACAATGGCTGACTTACGAGCTCCTAAGGCTCGGCGAGTGCCAATTTGCTTGGTACGCTTGTTAATATTAAACACCGTAATACCAAAAATGCCTAATGCCGTTACTAGTACTAATACTACAATTAATACAACTAACATGCGCATCATTAATACATCACCCGCGTTATATTCTGCTTTTGCATCGTCCATACCTTGCATGCCAAAAATCACTCGCTTATCGTAATCGGCTAACATTAGATCCTCTATTTGTAACATTATTGCAGCACGCTCAGACGCTTGCGCACGCATAGCAATTCTTTGAAAGCTGGATGCTCTAACCACAGGAAACATGACCATATTATCGGCAGCTGAATCTCTCAGCCATGGGCCCATCATTTTCTCAACCACACCAATTATTTTCATTGGATTGGGGCCGAAGAAAATAGTATTCCCAAGGCCATCACCATCGGGGAACATTTCATCTAAAAAGCTTTTTGTTACCAAACCCACTTTGGGCAATATTGTTGGGTCGGTCGAAATAATTACCTCGTCGACAGTAAAGTTACGGCCTTCAATTATTTTCACACCCAGCACATCAATGCCATGTTCGTCGGTGTTGATATAGGCAGCCCTAACACTTTTGCTGTCGGTTGGGTCGGCATCTAACTGAAAGCTTGTAGCCGAACCACTGCCACTTAATGGAATATCGCTAAATAAGCTGGCATTAATAACGCCCGGAATATTACGCAATAAGGTTTCGTTTTCTTCAAATTTTTGTACCAAATCAAAATCTTTACCATAAGTCATTACGCCAAAACTAAAGATCTCGTCTTCTGGATAGCCTGTTTCTTGACTCAAGAACTCTACTTTTTCTTTGATAATAAACGCCGCATTACTGACAATAGCCATAGTAATTGCAATTTGCACTAGCAACATTAACGCGCCTGCTTTGGAGCGCATTAATGCATTGAATATTGGTCTAATTTCTAACATATTGGTGCACTCCTATTGAGTCTTTAAATATAAAGCAGGTGCGGTTCTGCACACTAGCCATGCCGGATATAAACCTGCAATTATGCAGGCGGTTATGGCAATGAAAGGTGCAGCAAATAGCATATATACATCCATAGTGGCTAAAGCGCTATAGTAATTATACGATTCACGTACGCCCCATAAACCAAGCTGCGCAATACCTATACCTAATAAGCCGCCAATAAAACCAAGGGCCGACACTTCTACCAAATGTTGTATAAATATATCGCGTTTGCTTGCCCCTAGCGCCCTGCGGACACCTATCTCTGGTGCACGGCGTAAAAACTTGCCAAGCAATAAGCCAAGAATATTTGCCAAGCACACAATCAAAAACATAAAGCTCAAGCCTACCAAAATACGATTTTCTTCCGACACCACTCCACTATAAACCAACCAATCATTTACGTTGCGAAGACCAAAAGCAACTTCTTTACGAGTGAATCGCCCCATTGAGGCTTGCTCAGTTAAATAGTTATTTAAGAAAACTCTGTACTGCGCCTCTTGCTCGGGCGTATCTAATTCAACCCAAAATTGCATCCAAAATAATTCGGAATTTAAGCGATCTTTGAAGGTGTTAATTTCTTCAAATTTCCAGCCGTTAGAATTGCCCCACGAGCCCAACTCCATGGGAGCAATTTGAGTCACTGGCATGAAGATATTTTCGGGACTATTAAAGGCACCGTTATTAATGTCGTAATACTTCGTATGAATATTCCATTTCTGGGTTACACCAACAATTTGAAAGGTATCATCATCTAAATAAATTTCTTTGCCTACCGAGTTTTCGCCGCCAAACAATTTGTCGTTTAGTTCTTCACTAATTACAACCACTGGCGCCACACTTCGCTCTTGCTCAAGGCTCCATGTATCTCCATACAAAAAACTAAGATCAAACATTGTGAAAAAATCTCGCCCCGTTACTCTCGTTGATTCTAAAAATGGTTTTACTTGGTCAGAATTCATATGGACTGTAAAACCAGTTTTCATGCTTGGTACCTTACGACCTGGGATGCCTGCTTGATAAAGCGCCATGGCATCTTTGTAAGTAACTTGCTGAGGCAAATCGTCTTCGGTCCACCATGTATTACCGTCATCCATGGTGTTGAGCTGTACATTAAATAATTTGTCGCTTTTATGCTCAATAGGGTCCATCGACGCCATGTGATACACCGACAAACTGGTCATGGTAATGCCTATGCCCACGCCAATTGCCATAACCATCAATACCGACACCAAAGGCGTGCGTTTAAAACTTCGCCACGCTAAATCTAAATAGTGAAAGAACATGTTAAACCTCCTGCACTATTTTTGAAGCAAGCACGCCAGGTGCTAACACTTCTGGTGTAAGCACGCCACTGTCACGACTTTGATAAAGCGTAAAGTCAGCTAATTGGCCATCTACTACTTGAATATTGCGCGGCGCGCGACGAGCTAGCTCAGGATCGTGAGTCACCATTATAATAGTAGCGCCGTCTTTGTTAATTTCTTCCAACAGCTCCATTACTTGGCGCGCCATTAAACTATCGAGATTACCAGTAGGTTCATCTGCAAGTAAAAAGCGAGGTTGTCCTGCTAAAGCTCTGGCTATCGCCACACGCTGTTGTTGACCGCCCGACAATTGCTGAGGTAAATGCTTAGCACGGCTGCCTAAGCCCACTTTTTCAAGGCATTCTTCAATGCGGCGTTTGCGTTCTGGAGATTTAATGCCGCGGTATCGCAAAGGTACCTCAACATTTTCAAACAAGTTTAAATCTGGGATTAAATTAAAACCTTGAAATATGAAGCCTATTTTTTGGTTACGTAAATCGGCTCGTTGATTATCAGATAGTTTGCCTACATTTACGTTGTCTAGCATGTATTCACCGCCAGTGAAATTTTCGAGCATGCCGGCGATATTTAAAAAAGTGGTTTTACCTGATCCAGAAGGTCCCGTTACCGCTATGAATTCTCCCTCTTGTACCTTTAGGGTAAAGTCTCGTAATGCATGAGTTTGTACTTTTTCTGTTTGGTACACTTTGGCAATATTTTTCATTGATAACATTTGGCAGTTCCTTTTATTAATTCGTTGTAAATTCGTTTTTCATAAGCGCGTATTATGTAAATTAGCCATTGGCATTAATTTAGTAACACTGATTCCGATTCTATAAACCCTTCGTAATTTGAAATAATAATTTGGTCGTTTGCGCTCAATCCGCTAAGTATTTCTACCTCACGCATACTTGTTGCGCCCAGCTGTATAGGCACTTGCGTGGCAACTTTTCCTTCTAACTTGTAAGCTATGAATCCACCGGCTTGTACAAAGCTTCCTCTGCGTACTTTTAGCACTTGAGATTTATTCTCAAGCAACACGCGCGCCGTAACTTGCTGGTTTTGGCGAATACCTTGAATGTCTTTTTGATTAAAGCGAACGCGGGTAGTAACTTCACGATTAGTCACCTCGGGTGATATACCTGAAAGTTTGCCTAGCAGGGTTTTACCGCCCAGGGTTATCTCTACATCCATGCCTAAGCTCAATTCATTGGCATAACTTTCGGCTACATTGAGTTCTGCCTCGTATGCGCTAAGGTCAACCAAAGTCATTAAAGGTTGGTTTTGGTTCACAAATGCGCGCTGTTGAGTAACTAAGTTACCCACTACGCCGTCAACCGTTGCTAGTATATTTAGTTCGCCAGTTTTACGCTCTAGCTCGGATATAACTAAAACTTGGCGCGAAACGGTACTGCGGGCGCTGTCTAGTTCGAATGCCAGTGTATCTTTAGCTAATGAAACCTCTTCTTTGGCATGCTTAAAGGTGAGTTTTGCACGCGCTAAATCGTCAACCGCTTTTTCTAGGTCTATTTGGCTAATTAAGTTATTAACAATAGAAGACTGTGCTCGGCGCTCTTCACGTTGGGCAGCTTGCAAATCGACTTCCGCCAAATCCAGTAGTTTAGTTAGCTGCAACGTTTGACGGCGAGCATCAAGCTTTGCCCTAGCAAGCTCACCTTGCAGGCGCTCCATCTCTGAACGCTGTTGTTGCAATTGGTTTTCAAGTTCAGGGCTGTCTACCGACGCCACCAATTGACCAACCCTTACTTTGTCACCCGCATTTACATGTAAGTTTACAAAGCCTTGTTGGGGCGAATACAACTGAGGTGCATTGGCTGCCACTATGCGCCCGGTAGCTAATACATCTCTCACTAAATCGCCTATTTCGAGAGTTGCAATTTGCACCGACGCGCGATCAATTGAGCGATTAGCACTAGGAGAGCTAAAGTAAGCAATGGCAATGAACACGATGATTAAGGTTATTACACTGAAAATAATCCAGTTGCTTTTTTTGGAAGACGATGGACTTATCTCTACGTCAGTTGCACTTGTGTCTTTAATCATTGATAAATCCTTTGCAATCGCTTTGTTTAATACTTGTGTTTACATGCTAGATTGAGCCGCGATGTAGAAAAACTCGTTAAAAAGCAATAGGCCTTTCAAAATAGGAAATAAGCCAAGCAAGCACCAACACAGTTAGCGGAGAAATTAAGAAATAAATAAGCATAGGCCTGTCCTCATTTTGTTTTAGGGTAGTGTGTAATCAGTTTACGCTAAATTTACGCTAGTGCTGTTTAACAACACACTGTACTACCATCCACTTTAGCGAATACCGTGCCAAAACTTAAGTGTTTGTATTTTATATATATAAATTGAATTTATTGCCAAAGCATAGGTGTCCGCGGACATTAAAAGTGTCCGCACCGGACACTTTTCACAAAGTCAACATTATGTAAACCAAACCAATCCAGTTACCCTCTTATATATTGCATAGCGCGTGCATGTGTTGTAATTAATACACAAAAGGTTAGAATTGCGCGAATTAGTTAAATGCCCTTACTTGCGAGCCCGTTTTTGATTACGCTTATAAAAAATGCCAATGTTTATACGCCCGTTCATGTTGGCTTAAAACATGTAGTAGTAGCCCACAGTAAAATTATCTCAATTACCGATAATTGCCCCGATATCGGTATTGAGCATCAAGTGATGGATGCCAAAGGCTGCGCCCTCATTCCGGGTTTTATTGACGGCCATACCCATTTAACAGGCGGTGGCGGCGAAGCTGGCTTTTCAACACGCGTCCCACCTGTACCATTAAGTAAATTCACCAGTGCCGGCGTAACCACCGCAGTTGGATTATTAGGCACCGACGACATCACCCGTTCGACCGAGTCATTAGTAGCGCAAGTATATGCTTTGCGCGAAGAAGGTTTTTCTGCCTATTGTTATACCGGTGGTTATCATTTACCGCCGACCACACTTACCGGTTCGGTTCAGCGCGACATCGTGTTTATAGAACCCGTTATAGGCGTAGGCGAACTTGCCATTAGCGACCATCGCTCAAGCCAACCAACACTGAACGAACTCTTAAAGATTGCCTCACAAGCCCATGTTGCCCGATTAATGACAGGCAAAGCGGGTATGCTTCATTTACACTTAGGCGACGGAACCGCTGGTTTAAGTATGGTTAGAGACGCACTAGAGCATGCTGAAATTCCCCCTCGCACTTACAATCCAACGCATATTAATAGGCAGAAATTCCTCTTTGAAGAGGCCTGCGACTTAGCTAAAAAAGGATGCTGGGTAGATGTTACCGCCTTTGAAACCGACAGCGTTGGTTTTGAACCTGCTGAGGCGTTGTTGCGTTATATGGGACAAAATTTACCTCAAGACAAACTCACTATAAGTTCAGATGGCGGCGGTTGCTTACCCGATTTTCATGCCGACGGTAGCTTAAAGAAGATGGACTTTGCGGCATCTCAGTCAATGACAAATGTTTTTTATGAATTGCTCGACCACGGTGAAAACATGGCGGCTATATTGCCCTTTTTCACTTTGAACGTTGCCCAGCTCATGAATTTTCACAAAAAAGGACGTATCGAAGTAGGTGCAGATGCCGATATTTTGATACTGGATAAAAATAAGCGAATAGAGCATGTCATGGCAATGGGCCAATGGCATGTGAAACATAAACAACAAATGCTAAAAGGCACTTTCGAGTAAATATTATGCCCTCTCCAACAATTGAAGGCACCACTAGAGGATACGTTATCCCTATTGGTGGCGGCGAAGAAAAAATAGATAATCCTGAAATACTCACCAAATTTGTTGAGCTTTCAGGCGGTAAAGATGCTGTGATTACAATAGTCCCCACAGCTTCTCAACTAGACGATACCGGTGAGCGTTATCAGAAAATATTTGAAGAAATAGGTGTTAAAAAAACCTATTCTTTACCAATTACTGAACGCAGCGATGCGCAAAACCCTGAATACCTAAAAATTCTTGAAAAAAGCACTGGTATTTTTGTCACTGGTGGTAACCAACTTCGGCTTTCTACTATTTTAGGCGGCACGCCAATAGCGCAAGCCATACGCCAATTAAACGCTCAGGGCGTAAACTATGCAGGCACCTCTGCAGGTGCCGCTATTGTATCGCAACACATGATCACCGGCGGCAGTTCAGGCATTGTGCCAACCGAGGGCGGCGTTAACTTAGCCCCAGGCATGGGTCTTATCAATACTATTGTGGTAGACCAACATTTTAATGAACGCAATCGATTAGCGCGTCTACTGTCAGCAGTTTCCTATAACCCATTTTTGGTGGGTGTAGGACTCGATGAAGACACCGCAGCGTTTATCGACCACAATAACGTGTTTACTGTGGTAGGTACCGGCGCAATTACCGTTGTAGATCCCAGTAATATTGAATATTCGTCTATGGCAGAAGCACGCACAGGTGACGCGTTAACCTTGTTAAATCTTAAGGTGCATATTTTGTCTTCAGGTGCCCGATACGACATAAGCGAGCGTAAAGCTTACGTGAATTAGTTTAGATAAAAGTAATTTACTTATAAATACTAGAATTCAATAATCAGAGGTAGCGAAAGCTGCCTTTTTTATGTAGTTTATAATAACGAGAATAACGGGTTCGTTTGTAGTGGTTATTTTTCTCTACTCAAATTACAAAATAATTATTAAAAGCTCAGTAAAGGGATACAGCATCAATGAAAATTCTTAGTCGCAATGTTTATGTAGGGCCTAATATATATGCAAACTTCCCGGTTATTTGTTTTCAAATAGATTTAGGTGAATTAGAAAATTGGCCATCGGTAAAACTTGGCCAAAACTTCATTGAAGGCTTAGTAAGCGCTATTCCTTCGCTACAAGCACATGGCTGTTCATA
>JBLHMY010000010.1:0-26023 GCA_047621065.1 Glaciecola sp.
CCGGCGCCAGTAAAAGGCGGGAAGGTCGTTTCGAATATGCTGATCAAGGTACTTTGTTCTTAGATGAGCTTGCCAATACGTCTGCTTTAATTCAAGAAAAACTATTACGAGTAATAGAATATGGTGAGTTTGAACGCGTAGGGGGCTCTCGGTCGGTTACGGTAGATGTGCGAATAATAGCGGCAACAAACGAAGATTTACCCACTTTAGCCGAAGCAGGGGAATTTAGAGCTGATTTACTCGACCGCCTTGCTTTTGATGTTATTACCATTCCTCCCCTGCGCGAAAGACAAGCTGACATAATGATGTTAGCCGAGCACTTCGCTATTAATATGGCAAGAGAACTCGAGCTTGAATTGTTTGCTGGCTTTAGTAAAAAGTCCCGCGACTTATTACTCGACTACAACTGGCCTGGCAACGTGCGAGAATTAAAGAATGTAGTAGAACGGGCGGTATACAGAACACCGCCAAATGTTCCTGTTCATGACATCATTATTAACCCTTTTGAATCTAAATTTCGCCCACAACAACGCACCAAAACAAAAACGGCAGCACGCGACAACATAGGCGAAGTCCCTATAATGCCAAGCACCGAAACAGCACCTGAACACACCGGCGCAGCGGCATCTTTTGGCGGTCTAACAGAACCAACAGGGTTTGAATTCCCAATGGATTTGAAACAGGCTTCGCAAGATTATGAAATTGGTATGTTGCAACAGGCATTAGAAGATTCACAATATAATCAAAAAAAGACTGCAGAAAAGTTGTCACTGACATATCATCAACTTAGGGGCTATTTAAAAAAGTATAATTTACTTGAGAGTACCGAATCGGTTTAATGTTCAGCAAGGGCAATTTTCGCATGAATTTGTGCATAAGCGTATGAATTACATAACTACTTTTTGCACGCGGGGCCTTAGAGTCAATAAAAGTGGTAACTTGGCTACCAAAATTTTTGTGTCTATTTTTGCATTTCTTTTTATGAATGGCTGCACAGAAGTAAGCCGCGTGAACAATAACGCCATTACCTATTGCTCCGAGAGTAACCCTGCTTTTTTTAACCCACAGCTTGATACTTCAAGCACAACAGCCGATGCCTCTGCGCATCAGATATACGACCGACTATTAGAATTTAATCCCACCAATGGACGCATTGAACCTGGGCTTGCTAGCAGTTGGTTGGTAAGCCCCGACGGCTTAAGCTATACGTTTCAACTAAGACGTAAAGTTGCATTTCATCAAACAGATTATTTTACGCCATTGCGCACGTTTAATGCAGACGATGTTATTTTTAGTATTAACAGATGGCGACTAGACTCACACCCTTATCATATGGTTAACGGCGGTAACTATCCTTATTTTGACAGCTTAGGGTTAAATCAAACCATAAAAGACGTTATACGTGTTAACGGATATCGTGTTGAAATAACGTTATACAAACCCGACAGTTCATTTTTGGCTAATTTAGCGACCGATTTTTCAGTTATCTTGTCTGCAGAATATGCCATGCAATTGCTAGAAGAAGGCAATCCGAGTCGAATTGATTTCTTCCCAATAGGCACGGGGCCATTTAAATTTTCTCGATATAAACAAAATCAATATATTCGCTATATTCGTCACGCTGATTATTTTTTGCCGACCAGGGGTGCCAAGCATCTTATTTTTGACATAACGGCGAAATCATCCTTGCGCATGGCAAAGCTCATTACCGGTGAATGCGATGCGGTGGCTTTTCCATCCCAAAGCGATTTAGGTGTTATTACCGAACGAGAAGACCTCACATTGTTAGAAAAGCCAGGCTTAAACATAGGCTTTTGGGCCTTTAATACGAGTAAAGCGCCATTTGACAACCCTAAAGTACGCAGAGCCTTGGTGCTGGCGGTAGACAAAACATCGATATTAGACGCTGTTTATTTAGGCCAAGCAACGCGGGCAAAAAGTATTGTACCGTCAGCATCATGGGCATATCAAAGCGATGCTCGTGAATTAGGTTATAACCCTGTGCGTGCTCGTGAATTGCTAAATGAAGTGGGTCTGCCGTATAATTTCACAATGGACGTGTGGGCTATGCCAGTGCAGCGCGCTTATAATCCTAATGCGATGAAAATGGCACAGCTTATCAAAAGCTATTTAAACGAGGTAGGCATTACGCTAAATATTGTCAGCTACGATTGGAACATATTTCGAGAAAATTTAACATTAGGGATACATGATAGCGTGCTGATAGGTTGGAATGCCGACAACGGCGATCCTGACAATTTTTATCGCCCTTTACTTACCTGCGATGCAATTCCCTCAGGTACCAATCGCGCTATGTGGTGCAATAAACAATACGACGAGCTAATACAACAAGCCTTACTCACTGACAATTTTGAAAAGCGCAAACAAATATATAAAAAAGCCAATGCACTTATATTCGAACAAATGCCATTAATGCCTATTGCACATGCCTATCAGTATCAAGCCGTACGCAGTAATATAAGAGGCATGGAAATTAACCCTTTCGGTGGTATTCGGTTTGACGATGTTGAGCGGATACAATGATTAAGTTATTGATTAGATATATTAATTTAATGGTCATAACGATATTTGCCTTACTTGTATTTTCTTTTATGCTGCCTTTCTTTTTTCCCGGTGATTTACTTACCAATATTTCAGGCATTTCTCCCGAAACAGAAGAACAAAGGTTAGCATTAGAAAAAGCCTTTGCGCTAAATGAAAACATATTCGTCCAATTTCGACTTTATGTGGAAAATTTGTTAAACGGTAATTGGGGGGTTAGCAGTGTATCCCAGCTAAATCTTTATGATGAAATTGCCTATGCCTTTCCTGCTACACTCGAACTTATGATTTACGCCCTTTTAGTGGCTACATTTATTGGTATTCCCATCGGCTTTATTTCAGGTTTGAAACATCATAATCCAATCGATTTCGGTGTAGTTACTTTTAGTGTTGTAGGGTATTCATTTCCTGTATTTTGGTTAGCTTTAGTGTTTATTACGGTTTTTTGCTTACAAATTGGGTGGTTACCTATGAGCGGACGGATCGACTTATTATTTGAAGTTGAACATATCACCGGCTTTGTGTTTATCGATATAGTGTTGTCAGACATAGAAAATACTGGCGCTGCATTAAATGACGCACTTCGCCACGCAATACTGCCTACCTTGTCGATATCTATAGTGACAACCTGCCTGTTCATTCGTTTTACCCGCAGATCAATAATGGATGTTATGCAAAAGGGGTACATAATAGCGGCAAAGTCTCGTGGTTTTACGCAGTGGCAAATATTTATTAAGCACAGTTTTAAAAACGCCTTAATTCCTATATTACCTATATTAGCCTTACAAATTTCAACCTTAGTTACCAATGCAATGATTGTAGAAACTATATTTTCTTGGCCGGGTATTGGAAACTGGTTAATTCAGGCCATCTATCAGCAAGATTATCCGGCCATTCGCGCAGGCATGCTTGTAGTTGCAGTATTTGTCTTAACTCTAACGATTACTATCGAATTTATTACCCGAGCCATCGACCCAACTAAGGACGAAACAGCCCGTGCAGCGGTTTGACTTATACCAAGAAGAATATCATCCGTCACCGCTTGAAAAAGTGTGGATAGAGTTTAAACGCAGTCATTTGGCTGTCATAGGTTTAATATTTCTTGTCATATTTTTACTAATCACGATTTTGGTACCTATATTGGCACCTTATAATCCTGACTTGCAAAATACCAATACAATATCACTACCGCCTTCATGGGAAGCCAGTGGTTCAATATCTCATTTGTTAGGCACAGATGCGCTTGGGCGCGATGTGTTTTCGCGCTTGCTGCATGGCGTTCGCGTCACCTTTGGCAGCAGTCTAATTATAGTATTTATTGCTGTTTTCATTGGTGTAGGTGTAGGTGCCATTGCGGGTTTATTAAGTGGTGTGCGCTCAAGTATAGTCAATCATTTGTTTGACTCTATTATGTCCATTCCTACACTATTGATTGCAATAATAGTGGTCGCAATAATGGGCGCTGGCCTATATAACATTATGTTTGCTATTACCCTTGCCCTCATCCCTCAGTTTATTCATCAAACTCGTAGCTTTGTAAAAGAGGAGCTTAGCAAAGACTATGTGTTGTTAGACAAACTTGATGGCGCAAGTTCTGCCCGTATATTTTTCACCTCTATTTTACCCAACATGGTTGAATTAATTGTAGTGCAAGCCACCATTGCTTTGTCTATTGCGATTTTGGATATTTCTGCCTTGGGATTTTTATCATTAGGCGCCCAGAATCCGACCATTGAACTTGGACAAATATTGTCGCAAAGCCTCAATACTGCTTACGTAGCTCCTTGGTTAGTTGCCCTTCCTGGTTTATTTATTTTTATGATGGTGTTGTCGGTCAATATTGTTGGTGAAGGTTTGCGCAGCGCACTTAGAAATAGGTTTAAGCACTAATGGCCCTACTTGATATTAAAAACCTCACGCTTTACTTAGATGCTGGAGGCGAAACCATAAAAGCATTAGAAAAAGTAAGCTTCTCACTTCACGAAGGTGAAATAAAAGCACTGGTGGGTGAATCGGGTTCTGGCAAAACCTTAGTTGTAAAAGCCATTATTGGTGCCCTACCCGACTATTGGCGCATTAGAGCAGACCGCTTAACTTATAAAGGCCAAGACTTATTGAATATGACCTACGAACAACGTAGGCAAATAATGCGCCGCGAAATTGCAGTCGTTTTTCAAGAACCAACGTCGTCGCTCGACCCTTCTATTAAGTTAGGTGAGCAAATTGAAGAAAGTATTCCTCCCGAATTCATTAAAAAAAGATGGTTTTGGGAGCGTAACAAACACCGCAAAGAAATTGCCATTGGACTGCTTCACAAGGTGGGCATAAAAGATCACGGACGCTGGATGGCTTGTTATCCGTATCAAATACCGTCTGATGTAAGTCAAAAAATAATGATTGCAATGGCATTAGCTTCTGAACCAAGTATTTTGATAGCCGATGACTCTACCCGTGGGATGGAAAGTACAACCAAAACGCAAGTACTAAGATTGCTATTAAAACTAAATAAAACTAAAAACTTATCCATTTTATTTGTTAGCCACGACTTACTTGCTATCACCAGCATTGCAGACACAATGACAGTCCTATATTGCGGACAAACAGTTGAATCGGGCAAGGTTAAATCACTTTTAAAACGTCCGTTGCACCCATACACAAAGGCGCTGCTAGATAGTGCTCCAAGCTTTCAAACTACGCTAGCTATAAAATCTCCTTTAAAGTCACTTGAAGGGACTATTCCCAGTTTGCAGCACTTACCAGCAGGTTGTCGACTTGGGCCAAGGTGCCCAAATGCACGCAAAGAATGCGTCCAAGTGCCAGTAATGCGAAATATTCAAGGCCACCAATATAGCTGTCATTTTCCATTGCATTTGCCTAAGTCAGATAAAAAGCAAGCCATCGATACAAAAGCCAATGGCCAAGAGCCGATAAAATTCAACCTCACCAACCCTGCGTTAGAGGAGGATAGTACTGATGACTAAAATACTCAGCGTTAAAGACCTAAGCTATATTTATAAAAGTAAAACGGATTTATTTTCATCGCAACCTACATTTACACTTGGTCCTATAAGTTTTGATATGTTCAAAGGTGAAACCATTGCCATTGTTGGTAATAATGGCTCTGGTAAAAGTTTAACGGCAAAAGCATTAGCGGGCGCCATAACGCCTAGCTCTGGCAGTATCGACTTTATCACTAATGATGAAAGCGAAGAAGGCACTCATGCGCACCCTATACGCATGATACTGCAACATAGCGGCAGTGCCATGAACCCTGCTTTAACCGTTGGCACCGTGCTGAATAACACCTTAAAATTAAACTCTAGCTTGAATGAAGCATGGCGCCAAGAAAAAATTCAAGAAACTCTCAAGTTAGTAGGGCTGCTGCGTGACCATTATTATTATTATCAGCATATGATGTCAGACGGCCAGCAACAACGAGCAGCTTTGGCACGAGCGTTAATACTCGACCCCAAAATTATTGTGGCAGACGAACCCTTTGCCGCTCTAGACCCCTCGGTGCGTTCGCAAACCGTTAACCTTATTTTGAAATTACAGTATGAGCTTGGGCTAGGGTTTGTATTTATTTCCCATAATATAGGCATAGTGCGTCACATAAGTGACAGAGTACTAGTAATGGATAAGGGACAAGTAATTGAACAGGGTAAAACTGAAGAGGTATTTGCTGCCCCTAAAGAAGCGTTAACGCAGAAGTTGGTGCAGTCACACTTTAATTTAGTAGAGCGGCATTTGAGTTTGCGTTAATCCCAAGATGCGCAATTAACGCACAGGAAAATAAGCACAACAAATAAGCCCATAAATATAGCATAAAGTTCATACGTCATTTATCACCCATTACTTCAAAAGTATATCGTACGCTAACTTTCGGTAAAGTGGTAAATACTATATCTAATGCGCTACCTAGTAAATAATGCCCTGCTCACCTAGGCTACCCCACCAAGGCTAGCAATATCCCCGCAGCAACGGCACTACCCAAAACACCGGCAACGTTAGGCCCCATGGCATGCATAAGCAAGAAGTTATGGGGGTTTGCCTCCAAACCAACCTTATTGACTACACGAGCTGCCATAGGCACCGCCGAAACGCCAGCAGCTCCTATTAATGGGTTTATTGTTTCTTTACTAAACTTATTCATCGCTTTTGCCATTAATACGCCAGCAGCAGTACCAATTGAGAAGGCAACCGCGCCAAGCGCCAAAATCCCTAAGGTTTCAACGGTCAAAAAAGCTTCTGATGAGAGTTTTGAGCCTACGGCTAATCCTAAGAATATCGTTACCGTATTTATAAGTGAATTTTGTGCTGTAAAACTTAAACGGTCTACCACGCCGCTTTCTTTTAATAGGTTACCAAAACAAAACATGCCGACTAATGGTGTTGCGGTGGGTAAAAATATTAGCGTCAACATTAAAACCGCAATAGGAAATAAGATTTTTTCACGCTGTGAAACAACCCGCAATTGCTTCATTTCTAACTTGCGTTCCTCTGGCGTGGTAAGGGCCTTCATAATAGGCGGTTGGATAATAGGGACCAATGCCATGTAAGAATAAGCCGCCACAGCAATAGCACCTAGTAGCTCAGGTGCAAGCTTTGAAGCTAAAAAAATTGCTGTAGGGCCATCGGCACCGCCTATAATAGCAATAGCTGAAGCATCTTGAAGGGTAAATTCAAAGCCCGGTAGTCCATTTAGCAAAATAGCACCAAATAATGTCGCAAAAATACCAAACTGCGCAGCCGCCCCTAGCAATAACATTCTAGGGTTGGCGATAAGCGCCCCAAAGTCTGTCATTGCGCCTACACCCATAAATATAAGCAGGGGGAATATGCCGGTGTCTACACCAATGTAATAGATATAATGAAGTATTCCGCCGGCTTCACTAAACCCTGCTAAGGGAATATTGGTTAATACCGCGCCAAAGCCAATCGGTAATAATAAAAGTGGCTCAAATTTTTTAACAATGGCGAGGTAGAGTAAACCTAGTCCCACCAACATCATTATTATTTGTCCTACTTCGAAATGCGGCAGGGCTGTGCTTTGCCATAAAATTTCTAACTTTTCCATGCTAGCCTACCAACATCATAGTGTTTCCCACTTGCACGGTGTCGCCTTCTTTGACGCTTATATGAGTTACGGTGCCGCTTACCGTGCTGCGCACTTCGGTTTCCATTTTCATCGCTTCTAGTATTAAAATTACATCGCCTTCGTCAATAGCTTGGCCATCGTCTACTATTACCTTAACGATATTGCCCGACAAAGGCGCTTTAATCTCTGTGCTATTTGCGCTGTGTGCTGGGGTTTGCAATGCTGAATGCGATTGCGCATTAGTCGGGGTAGACAAACTCTTAGGTGAAATGTGCGTTATTTCACCGCTTTGAGCCACTTCTACATGATAAACCTTGCCCTCTACGCGCACAGCATAGCTCGCTGCATCGCCAGCTAAGGGTTGAGCGTCGTGGGCCATGACTTCCTGCGGCCCTTTTGATGGCGCAGGTTCAAAGGCTGATGGATTATCTCTGTTTTCAATAAACTTAAGACCTACCTGAGGAAACAGAGCATAGGTAAGTACATCGTCAATACTTTCGCTTGCGAGGCGCAAGCCTTTTTCTTTAGCGATGGCTGACAAGCCAGCTTCTAAATCGTGTAATTCATCGGCAATATTGTCCGCAGGTCTGCAGGTAATGGGTTCACTGCCTTTTAATACTCGGGCTTGAAGCTCCTTATTTACCGGCGCAGCCGTTGCGCCGTATTCACCTTTTAAGATGTCGGCGGTTTCTTTTGAGATAGATTTATAACGCTCACCGGTTATCACATTAATAACCGCTTGAGTACCTACAATTTGAGAGGTTGGAGTAACCAATGGGATAAAGCCTAAGTCTTCACGCACACGCGGAATTTCTAATAAGACCTCATCAAATTTATCTTCAGCTCCCTGCTCTTTTAACTGGCTTTCCATATTAGTCAGCATGCCGCCGGGCACTTGTGCGGTTAAAATACGTGCATCTACACCCTTGAGGCTGCCTTCATACTGCGCGTATTTGCATCGTACACCTCTAAAATAGCTTGCAGCTTCAGCCATAAGCAGTTTGTTTAGTCCAGTATCGCGCGCTGTATCCTCCACAATGGCCGCAATGGTCTCAGTAGCGGTATGCCCGTAGGTCATGCTCATTGGACTAATTGCGGTGTCTAGCATGTCTATGCCAGCGTCTATAGCCTTTTGATAAGTGGCAGTGCTTAGTCCGGTGGTTGCATGGCATTGCATCGCAAGAGGGACGTTTATTGTGGCCTTTAGTTCAGTGATGAGCTCTTCACAGTCGTAGGGCTTAAGTAAACCGGCCATGTCTTTTATGCAAATTGAGTCTACACCTAGGTCTTCAACCTGCTTGGCCATATCTAGCCAAAACTTAAGGGTGTGTGCTGGGCTTATGGTATAAGCCAGTGTTCCTTGAGCATGCGCGCCTACATCTTTGGTTGCTTTAACGGCAGTAGTTAAATTGCGAACATCGTTCATTGCATCGAATATTCTAAAGACGTCTACGCCATTTTTGTGCGCACGCTCAACAAACTTTATTACTACGTCGTCTGCGTAATGACGATAGCCTAAAAGGTTTTGACCACGCAGTAACATTTGTTGTTTAGTATTGGGCATCGCTTTTTTGATGGCGCGAATGCGCTCCCAAGGATCTTCGCCTAAATAACGTATGCAAGCATCAAAAGTAGCACCGCCCCAAGACTCCATAGACCAATAACCAACCTTATCGAGAGTTTGTGCAATTGGCAACATATCTTCTAAACGTAAACGAGTGGCGAGTATAGACTGATGGGCATCCCGAAATACGAGCTCAGTAATTTTCAACTTTGTAGGCATAAAAATGATCCCTTTTTGTAATTTTCACTTGCTAACGCTAGTTTCTTATTATTTTTATATCAGCCTTTGCGCCTATGTGAATGAACTGCGGCTTTTATGGCCTCAGCAATGCGTGGCTCTACTGTCGTTGAAGTTGAATAGTTTTTATTATTTTGACTATATGTTGGACGTCTATTCTTGTGCGCGGCCTCGTCAGGCCCCGGAAATTTTTTGGCAAACCAAGCAATGCTGTATATGCCGCCAATAAGCAGGGTTAAAAAAACAAATACAACTGTCATACCTACGCCCAGTAATACTGCCGCTTCGGCTAATTGGTCCGTTATCATGTGTCTATCAGCCCTTGTTATAAAACGCATGGCGTAACGCGCATACTTCTATAAATATTTTTATAAAAGATTCTCTAAGCATTGAATAACATGGCCGTTAGTAAAAAACAATGAAAAAACTTAATGAAAATGCGCAAAATAGTATTTATTATGCAACTTAATCAGTAATTCGCCACATTTTATTCATTTTAACGAATACAACACAATTCTTAAAAAGCATACTTACTAAGTGTCAGACACAAAAAAACCACCCGAAGGTGGTTTGCAATGATTGGCGCGTGCGGAAGGATTCGAACCTCCGACCGCCTGGTTCGTAGCCAGGTACTCTATCCAGCTGAGCTACGCACGCGCAAAAACGGTGGTACTAACAATACTTCTAAATGCACACTTTACACCCAAACAACAAATGCCCATGTAGAAAAATTGGCGCGTGCGGAAGGATTCGAACCTCCGACCGCCTGGTTCGTAGCCAGGTACTCTATCCAGCTGAGCTACGCACGCGCAATCTTCTAACAACTCAATGGCGGAGAGGGAGGGATTCGAACCCTCGATAGGGCTATAAACCCTATACTCCCTTAGCAGGGGAGCGCCTTCAGCCACTCGGCCACCTCTCCAAATCGAGGAGCGCAAGTTTACTGAAACACCGCTGTAAGTCAATGCTTTTTTAGCGGTAAAATATCGATTGATATAAATTTAAGCAGTTCAGTAAACATATTGCGCTAATAATGCAAAAGCTCGGTATAAACCGAGCTTTTTTCACAACAAAGTATCTTAAGACTCTGAAGCGTCGGGAACGTTTCCATTACCTTTTTCAGCTTGAATACGCATATAAATTTCTTCGCGATGCACAGATATGTCTTTCGGTGCGTTCACCCCTATTCGAACTTGATTACCCTTTACACCCAAAACGGTAACCGTAACGTTGTCTCCAACCATTAAAGTTTCGCCAACGCGGCGTGTAAGAATTAGCATGTATTGCTCCTATTAATTTCTTTTTGTTGTTAGCCATTTATTGGCTTGTCAACTTGGCGCTTTTATACGCATGTTTTCCAGATTTACTATTTCGGTATTAACTACCCACAGCTTCAAACCGGTCGTACTATGCAGCATACTGTTAGTTGCATTATACTCTAATGTGAGGCTTGATGTAACAAGTACGCTGTTATTATTAATTATTCGGAAACAAATCTAACAAATTTTTATCATTATATATTTATTTATATTATCTACCTCGTCAGTTTGTACGATTACTTAACCAAAACATTACACGAGTCTTTTAATCCTAATTTCTAATATTAAGCTCCTAAAGTTTCACTTAACCAACTTTCAACTGACGCTAGCGCTGAATCTAATGCATCTACTTGTGTACCCCCTGCTTGCGCCATATCGACCCTACCACCTCCTTTACCACCAACTTGCTGGGCTAAATAACTAACCAGTTTGCCCGCGTGTACTTTGTTAGTTAAATCTTTTGTCACGCCGGTAATGATATTTACTTTACCATCTGCTTCAAGCCCTAGCACAATTACGCCCGATTTTATTTGTACTTTCAAATCGTCCATCATTGACCTCAACGCTTTAGGTTCGCTGTCGATGAGTTTGTTCACTAATAAATTAATACCGTTAACATTTACGGTGTTTTTAATTAAATCTTTAGATTTTTGGCCAGATATCTGCTGCTTAAATTGACCCAATTCTTTTTCACTTTTCTTTAATTGCGCAAGCAGTTGTTGTATTTTTTTGGCCAAACTCGCTTTATCTGACTTAAGTAATCCTGCGGCGGTAGCCAAGCTGTCGGCATCTGCATGCAAATAATCGAGTGCGGTTTGCCCAGTAATTGCCTCTATACGACGAACTCCCGATGAAATTCCGCCTTCAGACACTATTTTAAACAATCCAATGTCACCGGTTCGTTCTACATGAGTACCGCCGCATAACTCAGTAGAAAACTCACCCATTTTTACCACTCTTACTTCATTGTCGTATTTTTCACCGAACAATGCCATTGCGCCCGCTTCTTTGGCTTGTTCTAGTTCCATTAATGCTGTATTTACTGTGTGATTTTCACGCACTTGTTGATTAACGCTATTTTCAATGGCAACTAAATGACTTGCACAAATGCCTTCAAAATGCGAGAAATCAAAGCGCAGTTTGTCGGCGTCAACCAACGAGCCTTTTTGAGTAACGTGTTCACCTAAAGTGTTGCGCAGCGCTGCATGTAATAAATGCGTAGCACTGTGGTTAAGTTTAATCGCTTCACGTGAGTTGGTGTTCACACTAAGGCTTACGGTATCACCTACCTTAAGCACAAAGTTTACCGAGGCATTAAGCGCGATTTTATGAACAAAGGCAGCACCTACTTTTTGGGTATCAAGTACATCAACGCTTGTGTTCATAAATCTCAGACAACCGGTATCGCCTATTTGACCACCCGATTCAGCATAAAATGGAGTAGAATCTACTACCACTAATACATCGCCTGTTTGCGCCTGTTGAACAGATACTTGGTCTATCAGCAAGGCCTTAACAACGGCAGTTGCAGATAGCTCAGAATAACCAATGAAGTTAGTCGCATGATCAAGCTTAACTATATTATTATAATCAGCGCTGAATTTACTTGCTGATTGTGCCATTGCCTTTTGCGCCTGCATGGCCTTTTCAAATCCTTCGTGATCTATCGTAAAATCTTGCTCGCGCGCCACGTCATTAGTTAGGTCGGCAGGAAAACCGTAAGTGTCATACAGTTTAAAAACTAATTCACCTGGTACTACCTTTGTGTTGAGTTTGTCCAAAGAGTCGTTAAGAATGCCCATTCCGCGCTCTAATGTAGACAAGAACTGCTCTTCTTCTGCCTTAAGCACTTTTTCAATCATAATTTGTTGTTGTGCTAATTCAGGGAATGCATCGGCCATTTGATTCACCAGTTCACCCACCAGCTTATGAAAGAAAATATCTTTGGCTCCTATCTTATTGCCATGACGCACTGCACGCCTAATAATTCGACGCAGCACATAACCCCTTCCTTCGTTTGATGGAACAACACCGTCGCAAATTAGGAATGAACAAGACCTAATATGATCGGCAATTACACGCAATGATTTATTTTCTAAATCGGATGAACCTACTATAGTTGCTGCCGATTTGATTAGTGCTTGAAAAAGGTCTATTTCATAATTGCTATGCACGTTTTGCATAATAGCCGAAATACGCTCCAAGCCCATCCCTGTATCAATAGACGGCTTTGGAAGCGGCAACATGTCGCCATTAGCTTGGCGGTTGAATTGCATGAATACTAGGTTCCAAATTTCAATAAACCTGTCGCCGTCTTCTTCGGGAGAGCCTGGAGGGCCGCCCCAAATATGTTCGCCGTGATCATAGAATATTTCAGAACAGGGTCCACAAGGACCGGTATCGCCCATAGACCAAAAGTTATCCGATGTGGCAATTCTGATTATGCGTTCTTTAGGTATACCAATTTGATTTTCCCAAATATCAAAAGCTTCGTCATCCTCATGGTACACAGTAACAAGTAACTTATCTTTTGCTAGGCCAAGCTCGCCGGTTAAAAAATCCCAGGCAAAGTGGATAGACTCTTTTTTGAAATAATCGCCAAAACTAAAGTTTCCAAGCATCTCGAAAAAAGTATGATGACGCGCAGTGTAGCCAACATTTTCTAAATCATTGTGTTTGCCACCGGCACGCACACAGCGCTGAGATGAAGTAGCGCGAGTATAATGGCGCTGCTCGGTGCCTAAAAACACGTCCTTAAATTGGTTCATGCCGGCATTAGTAAATAACAAAGTAGGGTCATCGATAGGAACTAACGATGACGTAGGAACTTCTTGATGTTGTTTATCTGCAAAGAAATCAAGAAAAGCGCGGCGAATTTGTGCGGTAGAGCGTGTCATTTAAGTTCCTATAATACCCGTTAGGGCTTTAAAGCTGTTCAACGAGAATAAATATGCTACGTTGTATTTCATAGTTTTTGTGGATAAATAATGCAAAAAACAAGGTGAAGTTGCTATATCACTTATTATTAAAATACGAGCACCTCATCGCCCACGAACAGTATCATTTTTGCCGACCAAAATTAAGCCTATAGACGGGCTTTAATTGGGTTTTATAGTAATTTTTCCTTTATTACTTGTGCTTTAATTGAAAGCGGCGTTTATCTGCTCTTGCTCAAAACCCCTATACTCTAAAAAGCGCATTTGCTTTTGCTTATCGGTAAAATCTATTGGTAGTTCCTGACCAAAACGTTTTGCCCGCACCTCAACAGCTAAGTTATACCAATTGTAGTCGTCATCATAAATATATTGCTTAACATGTGTGCCATCAATATTATGCTGACTCAATGTCTGCCTTATAACTTGAGGACCTTTTCCCTTGAGAAAAGCGCTGCGCACATAAGCTTCTAAATAGCGCTCATCAGACTGTATGCGCTTATCAATGAAAAATTGTAGTTGTTGCACGCACAATTTTTGGTCAAAGCCTTTTAGCGCTAATTTCTGAATCAATTCAAACTGACTGTGTTCGCGCCTAGATAATAGCCGCGTAATATTATGATTTATGATCTTTGCTTGGTCTTCACTCATATTGTTTACATATAATTATTTTAGTAGAGTTTGTTATTTTACCCATGAATTGGAATTGGACAAGCATTGATAGTATTAATGCATTATCGCAAAGAGAATTTGAGGCATTAAATGATTCTAATCAAATTACTAGCCCATTTCTGTGCTTTAGTTTTATACAGGCCCTTGAAAAAACTCACTGTGTGGGCGATAACACTGGCTGGCTAACGCGTCACCTAGTTATTCGAGATGAAACACAAGCGCTTATTGGATTTTTACCGGCTTATGTTAAGACACACTCCTATGGTGAGTATGTGTTTGACCATAGTTGGGCACAGGCTTATGAACAACACGGGTTAGCATATTACCCAAAACTAATTATTGCTATTCCCTTTACGCCAGTTACTGGGCCGCGCATATTGTTAGCTCCTCATATTAGCCTTGATCAAATGACTCAGTATATTGCGCACATAAATGAAGCATTGATGGAGTCGTTATCCGTATCCTCAGTACACTTTTTGTTTACGTCTAAACAAGTTTCTTGTGCATTGCTTAACCATGGGTTTCATCAGCGCAATTCGGTTCAATTTAATTGGCACAATAAGCACTACTCCCACATTGATGACTTTATGGCCAGGCTTACCGCTAGGCGTCGCCGGTCTATTAGAAAAGAACGCGCTGGCATAGCAAAACAAGGCGTAGTTGTGAAACGCATTATCAGCAACGATATTCTCGAAAGTGACATGGCCTTTTTTTATACTTGCTATCAACAAACGTATTTAAAACGCAGTGGTCACACAGGATATTTAAGACCTGAGTTTTTTTATGCCTTGTTGAATGATATGTCGAATAATTTATTGTTGGTAGTAGCATATCAACATGCAGACAAGGTTAATGACGTTGATAGCACATTTAATGAGCCTGCATACGTTTCCGTTAAAAACGATATTTCAAGAAAAAGTACAGAACAAAAACCCCAAGCTATTGCGGCAGCGTTATTCTTATACGATGAACACGGACTTTATGGGCGTTATTGGGGAGCACTTAGTGAAATATCAGGTTTGCATTTTGAAGCTTGTTACTATCAAGGAATTGAGTTTTGTATTGAAAAAAATATACCCCTATTTAATCCAGGAACCCAGGGCGAACATAAAATATTAAGGGGGTTTGAGCCTTTTTTATGTTATTCAAACCATAAAATGAAGGAAGACGGATTTGACCGAGCTATAGCTGATTTTTTACAACGTGAAACACCTCAAATTATTGATTATGCTGAAAAATCTGCTTCATTGCTACCTTACAAAGACATAAACCCTGAAAAATAAAGTGAGCTAATGTTTGTAAAATATCGCGATGCTACTGGCTAGTTCTTTCAACTAGCCAGCAGGCAAATTCAATTGCGTAGCGACACCATATTATTACTATTCAAGTTTATGCCATACCAACAATAAATTGTTCGCAGGCATAGTAACAACTTCAGACAGCCTTAATGCTGGCGCCCATTCTTGCATCTGTTCTATCCCTTTGTATCCACCGCACCCAATGTCTATTAAATGATGATGGAAATCGATATTACTCTGGCTACTAAATTCACCGTTTATAGTAAACGGACCATATTGACAAAACACGCCGTGGCTCGGCAATTTTTCAGCCACCTTATGCATCATCGATTGCACCTGATGTGTAAGCATAATATGCGCGGTATTTGCCGTAAAGGCCGCATCAAACTCTCCATCAGGCAAAGAGTCGTGGGGGAAACTTAAAGCAACAGGCCTATGTAAATTAGTACTAGGAAAGTCGTCTATCCACGCATTTATGCCATTATGATATTCAGGTTGGTCAGCACAATACCAGTCAAGATGTGGTAATTGTGCAGCTAAATGTACCGCATGCTGACCACTACCAGTGCCAATTTCTAAGACCTTGCTACTCCCAGCAAAATGCTTTGAAAGCTCTGCTAGAATAACGGATTTATTATTTTCACATGCTTGACTAAACGGTTTATCTTGCAATATTTATTTCCTCTACAAGCGCCCTTTGATTCAATCACCGGTCAATAAATTCAAATCATAGGGGGTTGTTTGATATACATAATAGTTTAACCAATTGGTAAACAACAAATTTCCATGAGACTTCCAGCGGATCATAACAGCTTGCTCAGGGTCATCATTTTGGTAGTAATGAAAAGGCACTTGCGGTGACAAGCCAGCATTAACATCTCGCGTAAATTCTTGGTCTAAAGTAGTAGGATCATACTCGGGGTGACCCGTTACAAACACCATACGTTTGTCTTTTGTAGCCGCTGCGTACACGCCTGCCTGGTCAGATTCAGCAAGTACTTCAAGGCCACTAATACGCCTGTAAGTATTAGGGTCAATTTGCGCTACTCTAGAATGTGGTGCCCAAAACTCAGGATCAAATCCGCGCACAAGTTCATTTCTCTCATCAATTACTTTGTGGCTAAAAACGCCTGATAATTTACGTTTAAGTAAAGTTTTATCTGCATCGAAAAAGTAATACATAGCGGCATGGGCAGCCCAACATAAGTAAAAGGTTGACTGCACATTATGCTTTGCCCAATCCATCAACTCACACATTTGCGACCAATAAAACACATCTTCATAGTCTACATTACCCAATGGTGCGCCGGTAACAATAAGGCCGTCATACTTCTTGTTTTTCACTTCACTAAATAAATGATAAAACGCCTGCATATGAGAAATGGGCGTGTTTTTTGGCGCTGTTTCATCGATTCGAATTAAATCGATATTAATTTGCAGCGGTGTATTAGACAGTAAACGCAGTATTTGTAGTTCGGTTTCTATCTTATTAGGCATTAAATTTAATATACCAATTTGCATTGGACGAATATTCTGGCTGGTTGCGCGAGCATCATCCATTGCAAAGATATTTTCACTGAGTAATTCTTCTAAAGCGGGTAATTCAGCGGGTAATTTGATTGGCATATAATTTTAACTCTTTTAGCAACTAGGTGGTCATAATCGTCGGCGCGATAAGATTAGCCCCGCACTCAACAAATTAGAGTTAGTATTGTGGCGCTTACAAAAAAAAAGTCAACTAGTTTACGTCTAGACGTCTAAACGTTTTTTTGATGGCGTATGGAAGTATTATAAGTGTGAAGTTTTTTTATGACGCTGTAGCCCTACTAAAACCTCCACTTCAGCCCTTGGCAACTGACTTGCCTCCATGATATCTTCTATACTTACCCCTTCTTTCACCAACTGATGGGCACGATTGTACATTTTCAACTCAGGGTCTTCTTGTTGCAGTAACTCGGTTTGATTTTCTAGGGCAAGTACGCGTGATGATAAATCCTCGTTTCGCGTAGTCATATTTATTAATGCTTTGTTGCTGATATTAGTAATATCATTAACTAAGTCTTCTTTTATTAGTTGGCCCGCCTGTTCAGCTATTCGCTGAGTTAGCGCAGATGGCGAAAAGCCGGTGGCTCCTTGTGTACTTTTTTCAGGGCTGCCCGACAACTCAGCAAGCGTGTTTGCTTGGCTTTGATTTAATTTATATAAATCATTAATCAATTTAATTGATTGACTCAACCGAGTATTCATCTTGCGAGTATAAATCCATAGCACAAGAATAAACGCACATAAAATAGTGAATAGTATAAAAAGCACATTTACTGTCAAAAAAGCTACCATGAAATTCCTATTCTGTACGCTTGAAAATTTTGTCTATTATGCAGTAAATTAGCATATATCAAAACAAGCCGCAAAATCAGAGCGTTTATGTCTTTTTTATCACTAGCAACAATGAATCAAAACTGTGCTAGTTTCGTTATGAGCCAGATAAGGATAGATAGGGTACGCAAGCTCGACTTATACAGCACCTTGAGGCGAATAAAGCTAACTTTGATAAGACGTAAATAACCAATAATTTATGCGGAGTAAAGGCAAACTGGCGTTGCCTCAGTCATTCGTATGTAACGGTTAATAAAACTACATAGACATTGCATCGTCCCATTCTTCGTCGCTCAGTAACTTGTTTAAATCAACGAGTATAAGCAACTCATCACCACGATTGCTAACGCCTTGGATAAACTTGGTGCTTTCTTCGGTACCCACATTTGGTGCGCTGTCAATTTCTGAAGAACGTAAATAAACAACCTCAGCCACGCTGTCGACCAAAATGCCCACTACATGTTGGTCTGATTCAATAATTACGATACGTGAATTATCGGTAATTTCTGAAGGTGGCAGACCAAAACGAGCGCGTGTATCAATAACTGTTACAACGTTACCGCGCAAATTAATAATGCCCATAACATAATCAGGTGCACCAGGTACCGGTGCTATGTCGGTATAGCGTAAGACTTCTTGCACCTGCATTACATTGATGCCATAGGTTTCTTCATCTAATCGATACGTTACCCACTGAAGAACCTCGTCATTTGGATCTGGTGCTGTAGCTGTGGCTCTGTGTTCTGACATCCGCTTTGCTCCGCTATATCTTAATCATTTAATGCAAAAGTAAATACACTCTTGTATTCATTATTTATGCACTAATGCGTTTGTGCTTATTTAAGCACGCCTTGTAACATTTGCGCGCCATCTATCAGCGCACACATTTTTTCTTTTAATAAACCCGATAGCCATGGTCGATTAGTTGTATTGTCTCGCCATTTAATATCATCTTTACACAGATCAAGCGTGGCGCTCACACTATTGCAACAAAGTACATAGGGCGATTTGCCAATTTGAACTGCGAATTTATACTCACAGTGTAGCTTAGTTGCAGCATATCTTTTTGGCACTAACCAAGCTGCGGCATCGATACACGTAAATTTATCACTACCTTTAATCAATATACCCTTGCACCAACTAGGCTGCTTTGCGATAGATGATATTTGGGTCAACTGGTGAATACCGCCTAATTCTATTAGCGGTATCGCAATGGTCACATTGGCAATATCACATAAAAGCACTTGAAACCGATTAGGTAAACTGTCTTTAAGAGATATACTTAAGTTTCGCGTTTGACCATTATTATTACCCTGCGTGTTATAGGTGTCGGCATTTACCCGTTTTTCTTTATCAAGTGTTGTGTTTTTTTCACCATCACTAATATCGTTATTGATTGAAGTGGCACTTGCTGACTGTATTTCGCCTTCATCTGTAGGACGAACATCAATTATCTGGGGTGTCAATTTTGACTCGATTAATTCAGGTACAGACACCTGTGAGATCGTATTTATTGACTCGTGAGCCGAACCTGTCAACAAATTGGTAAGGCAGCTAGCCTTCGCTAACAGTCTTTCTGCGTGACTAATCTTATGCTGTATTTGCGCTTCTTGAGGTACAAAATCCGCACTATTTGGCAACGGTAGGTGTGCGGGCTTAAGCGAAGTTAAGTCATCAAAATAATGCTGTAAAGCCTTATTTGCTGGAGATTCAGAAAGTGTCGAGACCTTAGCCATATTTTAGCAACTCCCCAACGAGTTTGTCATAAGCAAAGCTGCCTTTCGAATTTGCCGCCACTCTATTGATTGGCAAGCCTAGCTCACTTGCATCTCTAAATTTAGTATCTATGGGAATATAGCCTCGCCACAGTTGTTCTTTATAGATCTCTCGCATTTTTGCATATGCGCTTAAACAAGCTTTAACACGTCTATCAAACAAAGTTGGTACGATCACCGAAACCAAATCAGATGACAAACTACTTTTCATTTGTTCAATGGTACTTAGCATTTTATTTAAGCCGTGTAGGCCGAGATGCTCTGTTTGTGTAGGCAACACAATAGTATTGGCGGCAACCATAGCGTTAACCATCAATACTCCCAATACAGGTTGACAATCAATCACTATATAGTCGTAAGAATAATTATGTATTTTTTCATCTGGACTTAATTCACTACCCGTTCCAAAATTATTGCTAGTCTCTTTTTGTTGTAAATCAGCCACTATTTTTTTAACGATTAGGCCTTTCCCTGCTTGCTCAAGCAATGCTCTGTCGAGAGTGGCTAAGGCCATATGCGCAGGTAGCAAGTCGATGCCCTCTATTGATGTTTTAAGCACCGCTTCATGCAGAAGGTTTGCCATAATTTGAGGGTGTTGACTAGCCACAAACAAATCATAAACGCTCAAAGCAAGTTCTTCGCTGTCAAAGCCCAAGTAATGCGTCAATGAGGCGTGTGGGTCAAGATCAATCAAAAGCACTTTATAATCCATAGCGCAAAGGCTACCAGCAAGCGATATGGCAGTGGTTGTTTTACCTACACCACCTTTTTGATTGACGACTGTCCAAACTTTCATGCGGTAGATTCTCTAGTACCAGTATGGTACAAACAATTGATGCTGTATGTATTAGCTGCTGCTATCGTATTAAACGTAACGCTTCAGTAAACTAGCAATATCCAAAATAAGCGCAATGCCGCCATCGGAAGTAATAGTGGCCCCGGCCATACCAGCGGTACCTTGTAATAAGGCATCAAGCGGCTTTATAACAACCTCCTCTTGTCCAATGAGTGAGTCAACCACCAAGCCTATTTGCTGGGTACCAATTTGCACCACTACAACATGCCCCTGGGTTCTGTCTTCGATTGGTTTATGTGGATTTAACCAATCATTTAAATAGAATAGTGGAATCGCTTTTGAGCGCACTATCATAGTTAATTGATTATCAACTGTGTTGGTTTTATTAATATTCATATTAATAATCTCATTTACTGAACCAAGAGGGAGCGCAAATGTTTGTTTTCCTACAATTATCATTAGTGTCGGTAAAATGGCCAAGGTAAGCGGCACTTTAATCTCAAGTGTAGTACCCACTCCCATAGCTGAATTTATATTTATCGTACCGTTTAGTTGATTAATCTTGGTTTTAACCACATCCATGCCTACACCACGGCCAGACACTTCACTGATTTCAGTTTTGGTTGAGAAACCTGGCGCAAATATAAGGCTAAATGCCTCAACGTCAGACATACGAGCGGCTGAGTCCGCGTCTAAAACACCACGGCTGATGGCAATTTCTTTTAGTTTTTCAGCATCCATGCCTTTTCCATCATCAAAGATGGTTAATAGAATATGGTCGCCTTCTTGCGAAGCGCCTAACTTTACCGTGCCTATACGTGGTTTTCCAGCAGCTTCACGCTCGTCTGGCATTTCAATGCCATGGTCAACCGAATTTCTAACTAAATGCACCAATGGATCGGCAAGGGCCTCTACCAAGTTTTTATCTAAGTCGGTTTCTTCACCTTCCAGTACTAACGAAATTTCTTTTTTGAGAGTTCGGGCTAGATCACGAACAACTCGTGGAAAGCGACCAAATACTTTCTTAATGGGTTGCATACGGGTTTGCATTACCGCGCCTTGCAAGTCACCTGTTACAACATCCAGGTTAGCGATTGCTTTGGACATGCTTTCGTCGGCAAGATTAGCGCCTAAGCTTAACAAACGATTTCGTACAAGTACGAGCTCGCCTACCATGTTCATTATTTGGTCTAATCGCTTGGTATCAACACGAACCGTCGTTTCACCTTGTGGAGGAGCTGATTTAGCCTCTGCTTTTTTGCCAGGAACAGGCGCAGTTTGCGCTTTGGCAACAGATGTTGGCGAAGTTGGTTGTGCTTGTGTTTCTTTTGGCAACTGCGCTGCATGTGCTTGCGCGTTCTGGTTATTATTGTTCGCCGGCTTTGCAACTGCCGCCTTGGTACTTTCAGAATCAGCGTTACTATCAACTGCTGGTTGAGCAATTATAGGTGCTTGACCTTTACCGTGTAAATTGTCTAGTAAGGCTTCAAACTCATCATCGCTAATTTCGTCATCATCAGCTTTTGATGCTGGCGATTTTGTTGACATATCTGGGCCAAGACTAACGTCGCTTGGTGGGGTGCCAGAATCGGTTTTAAAGCTACCCTGCCCGTGTAATTCATCTAAAAGAGCTTCAAATTCGTCATCGCTAATTTCGTTATTACCATTAGACGCAATGGTGGTAGGCGTTTGGTTTTGGGTTTTTGGAGATTTACCACCTGAACCGGGTATTTTCGCAGTTGGACCGCCTGCGCCATGAAGTTCATCTAATAGAGCTTCAAATTCATCTTCATTTATTTCATTTATACTTGCATCACCAGCAGTTTTAGAAGGTGTCGCTACATGCGTATCTTCAATTGATGGTCCTGCGGCTGTTTCATCAACGTCATTTGTTGTTCCTTGACCCACATCACTTGATGCATCTTCAAGAATCACTTCATCCGCGTGTTCAGGAGTACTAAGCTTATGTAGAACGTCTATTAAACTAGCCGGTGCAGCCACTAAAGGCTCTCGAGATTTAACATTTTCGAACATAACAACCACAACGTCGGTGGCCTGTAATATCACGTCCATTAATTCAGGTGTAAGCGTTCGTTGGCCATTACGCATTACATCAAATACGTTCTCTGCGCCATGGCAAATCTCAACTAATTCAGTTAGTGCCAAAAAACCTGCACCACCCTTTACCGTGTGGTAACCGCGGAAAATTGCATTTAACAACTCACCATCACCTGGGTTATTTTCTAACTCAACTAATTGTTCTTGGAGTTGTTCAAGTATTTCCCCGGCTTCCACCAAGAAATCTTGCATTATTTCCTCATCAACTTCAAACGACATTCGTTCGCTCCCCTAAAACCCTAAGCTCGACAGCAAATCGTCAACGTCATCTTGGTTATTCACCACATCGTCGCGTTTTGTTGCATCAATAATTGGCCCTTCGGCTTTTATATCATCCCGTGATGTGACCGTTGATTGGGATTTGTCTTTTTGCGGAGCTTGATCACCAAAACTGGCAAGCATCCCTACAAGATGATCTTCGACCTCTTTAACCAGATCTATAACACGGCGAATAACTTGACCGGTTAAATCCTGATAACCTTGAGCCATAAGCACCTCAGTCAACATTACGTTTAATGCTTTAGAATCCTGTGACGCATCTTTAAGTAATTTATCAAGGGCTATGCACAAGTGTTTAAATTCGCCTAGCTCAATTTGACGACTCATTAATTTTTTCCACTCGGGCATTATGGTGGCCAATCGGCCGTTTAGTTGCTCTGCAATGGGCATGCTTCGTTCTACCGCATCCATTGTAGAATTAGCTGCTTTTTCAGTCTCTTCAATTACATATTCAAGACGCGATCTCGCATCGGGCATATCGGTCTTCGTTAAACCACTTAAACGGTCATCGAGTTGAAAAGTAGTAAGTGAGTCATGCAGTTGACGGGTTAGCTTGCCTACTTCTGAAAAAAGCTCTGCGGACTCTTCCAATGTTATCGTATGAATAATATCGTTGGCTAATTCAATTTCGCCAGCTTCTAAATGCTGAACCAATAACTTAGCCTGCTCTAACGTAATAAGTGTTTGTTCTTGCGACATAATGGTCACCTACAAAGTGAATTTACCCTAAACGCTCGGAAATCTTATCGAGTTTCGCTTTAAGTGTCGCTGCGGTAAACGGCTTCACAACGTAACCATTTACGCCCGCTTGGGCAGCTGCCACTATCTGCTCTTTCTTGGCTTCTGCTGTTACCATTAATACTGGCAAATGCTTTAACTTATCGTCAGCACGAATCGCTCGCAACAAATCAATGCCCTGCATGCCCGGCATATTCCAGTCGGTGACTACAAAATCAAAATCGCCCTGCTGCAACATAGGCAAAGCAGTGTTGCCATCGTCAGCTTCTTGTATGTTGGCAAAACCTAAGTCTTTCAACAAATTTTTTATAATCCGACGCATAGTTGAAAAATCATCAACTACTAGGATTTTCATATTTTTATCCAAAACTACCTCCGAAGTGGCTGCTAACTTTTATAGAATATTTTATTGCTCAATACGCCACGATTGCATTTTTGACTTCAATTTAATCATGGCCTGTGAATGAATTTGGCTTACTCGTGATTCACTAACTTCGAGTACTTCACCTATTTCACGCAAATTTAATTCTTCGTCGTAATAAAGCGAAAGAACAATAGCTTCACGCTCTGGAAGTGTCGTTATCGCTTTGGCTAGAGCCTTTTGAAACGAGCCTTGCACCATGTCTTCAAAAGGTTTATCGGCACCTTTTGATTCTTCGGTAGTTAAAACATCCTCACTCACGCCCAAATCTTCAATTCCAACCAATTTTCCGGCATTAACTTCACCTAACATTTGGTGATAGGTTTTCAGTGAAACCTCCATCACCTTGGCTACTTCGACGTCTCTAGCATCTCTGCCAGTATCACGTTCAACCATGTTAACGGCTTCGGTAATTGCACGAGAATTTTTATGAACCGAACGCGGTGTCCAATCTCCTTTACGAATTTCATCTAACATAGCACCGCGAATTCGAATGCCGGCAAACGTTTCAAAGCTTGCGCCTTTGGTGCAGTCAAAATTACGTGCTGCTTCCAATAAACCAATCATGCCAGATTGAATAAGATCATCTACCAATACGCTTGCCGGTAGGCGAGCTAACAAATGATGGGCAATTCTTTTAACTAATGGCGCGTGCTTTTCAACCAGTTGGGTTTTGTCTATTTGCTGTTGATATCCAGTCACTTTTGTACTCACTTTGTATACCTACTCATGCGATGACACAAGATTCTCTAAGAAAAATTCCAAATGACCACCAGCTTGATTCGGAATCGGCCAACTACACATATCTTCTGCTAATTTATTAATTGCTTTGGCAGCAGGTGAGCTTGGAAACGCTTCTACAATGACGGCTTGTTTACGCACGGATTTACGCACATTTTCATCAAAGGGGACTATTGCATTTAGCTCTAGTGCTACATCTAAAAATCGGTTTGTTACTTTTGATAACTTACTAAATAACTCACGGCCTTCACGCTCGGTTCTGACCATATTCGCCACCACCTTGAATTTAAACACGCCGTGTTCTCGGTTTAATATTTTAATCAAGGCATAGGCATCGGTTAGCGATGTGGGTTCATCACACACCACAATGACAACATCTTGTGCTGCACGCGAAAAGCTCATTACCATCTCGGAAATACCCGCAGCGGTATCAATAAATAACATATCGATAGGCGTTTTTAATTCACCAAAGGCGCGAATAAGGCCTGCGTGCTCATGCGGCGACAACTCGGTCATAGATTTAGCGCCTGAGGTCGCAGGAGCAATTTTCACCCCGTAAGGTCCCGTCACTAAAATTTCGTCTAAGGTGCAGTCACCACTTAATACATGTGAAAGGTTTCGCTGTACACGCAAACCTAGCATTACATCAACGTTTGCCAAACCTAGGTCGGCATCTAGTACCATTACCTTTTTGCCTAATTTTGCCACTGCTACCGCGGTGTTCAGCGTAATACTAGTTTTACCTACTCCGCCTTTACCGCCCGTTATTGCAACAACTTTTATTTGTTTACTTTGATTTTGCCGGCGTAAACTGCTGGCTTGGTCGTCAATCATATCGCACCTGTATTTGTTCCCACGGCTGTTGCATCACCATTGCCATAGCGTTTGAATAGTTTGGCAGCAATCAGCGTTAAATTGGCTGAGTCTGCTAGTTTGATATCTTCAGGAACGCGCTGTCCGTCGGTAACATAACTAAGCGACAAATCATTTTCTATAATGACACTTAGTGCTTCGCCCATGCTGTAACATTCATCTAACTTAGTAAAAATACAGCCACTTATATCGGTGCTTCTATACGCTTTAACGGTTTGATTCA